>CAZGAI010000221.1:0-6585 GCA_964523175.1 uncultured Victivallales bacterium
ATAAAATCAGAGCAGTTGCAGAAAAAACTTTCAGATAGTTTTTCGGCTAAATATGAGAGCTATCCTATGCAGATAAGCTGTTCTACCAGAAAAAAAACTGACTGGGAGCTATGTGGAAAAGGCATCCTTCCGGAAGCGGATCTTCTTGCAGTATACTCTAAAATTACAGGCTTCTCCTCTAAAGAAGAAGATGAGGTTATCGATTTACTGCCATTTCCGAACCTATCTTTCGATTATTTGGAAAATAACTGCTGTATACCTTTTAGTTGGACAAACTCTGACTTGGAAATGCTTATTTGCGACCCTTACACCATTGATTCAATTATATATTTCTTTAAACGTTTTTATAATGTAGAAGTAAGCTTCACTTTCGCGCGGCGGAGCATTATTGAAAGAATGATTCAAACGGTATATAACATTGATGAAATCGACCATACTGCCGATGAAAATGTTGAATCATCTAAGAATCCGAAAGATGAAGAAACCTTACGTTCACTGGCCAGTGAAGCAAAAATTGTGCGCCTTGTAAATGAAATTTTTTCAAGAGCTGTAGAAATGGATGCTAGTGATATTCATGTGGAGCCGGAAGAAAATAAATATGTCGTCAGATTTAGAATTGACGGAATTTTGCAGGAATACCTATCCTCCTCTCTATCTCAATATCCAGCTGTTGCCTCAAGAATTAAGCTTATTGGCGGGTTGAATATTGCTGAAAGCCGACTCCCACAGGACGGCAGAACAAATATCCGACTGGGTAAAAGTGATATAGATATCAGAATAAGTACTATTCCTATATTAAATGGAGAAAGCATCGTACTGCGCCTACTGCAAAAAGATTCGGTGGACTTTAGTTTAACAAGCACAGGTATGGGTGACAGCTTACGCGCTGATTTTGAAAAAGTTATTAATAGGCCCCATGGTATTATCCTTGTTGTAGGCCCTACCGGTAGCGGAAAAACTACAACACTGTATAGCATAATGTCCAAGCTTAATACTCCCGGGAAAAAAATCATTACGATTGAGGATCCTGTAGAATACAGAATTCCACGGCTCTCTCAAATGCAGGTTAATCCAAAAATTGGATTAAACTTTGCGAATGGTTTAAGAAATATAGTTCGTCAGGATCCGGATGTCATTCTGGTAGGAGAAATTAGAGATAAGGAGACCGCTGATATAGCAATAAACGCTGCACTGACAGGTCACCTCGTTCTTAGTACCCTCCATACAAATGATGCAGCCGGCGCAGTAAGCAGGCTGCAGGACATGGGTGTTGAAGGATTTCTTATTTCTTCCTCATTAATCGGAATACTATCTCAAAGGCTCATCAGAACCGTCTGTAAAAAATGTAATGGGGGGGAAACTGATACGGCCCAAAAATGCAAATGCTGCTCTGGAAGCGGTTTTAAGGGTCGTACAGGAATATTTGAACTACTTACAGTTAATGATAGCATTCGAGCAGCAATTATAAAAAATTTGGACTCTTCCACAATCAATTCTATAGCGATCAAAAACGGAATGATTCCACTAATTGAAGATGGAAAAGCAAAGGTAGCAGCCAATATTACAACAGAAGCTGAAATTCTAAGAGCCGCTTCCGATATTTAAGATTTCAGATTTGAGATGTAAGATGTGATCTGAAATCTAACATCTGAAATAGTTATGAGGGGTAAATAATGAATCAAAATGAACTAACAGCTATTTTTGCAGCCACCCTTATTTCATCAAAGAAAAAAAATGAGAGCTTTAACATCTAACATCTGAAATAAGCACATGCCTCTTTTTAAATACAAAGTTGCTAATAAAGCCGGGAAAACATTTGATTTCCTTATCGAAGGAGAGAATCTACAGGATTCACAACGACGACTTAGGGCACGTGGATTTGTTCCCCTGAAAACCTATGGACAAGTAGATGATTACGAGAACAATAAAAAGCAGCTGAATTTTTGGAAAAGGAAAACGTTTAATGCAATTGAGTTCACAGACCGCCTTGTTCCCTTATTAAAAGCTCATATTCAGCTTGAAAGAGCACTTGGAATAATAGCTGACGGGATGATTGATAAGAAACAGGTAGAGATAGTTAATGATATTCGGCGGGGGTTGCATGAAGGAAAAAAGTTTTCCGCACTTGTAAGGTCTCATAGCAACTGTTTTCCACCTATTTATGCTAATCTGGTTGAGGCCGGGGAAGAATCCGGTGCCTTGATAGATGTTATAGCGGAACTTCAAAACTTCCTTAATTATAAAAAAGAAATGAAAGAATTTCTAATTACAAGTTCCATTTATCCGATCATAATACTCGCCGTAACCTTTGGAGTAATTATACTGCTTTTTACTGTTTTTGTACCCCGTTTCTCTAAAATATTCTTTGACATGGGCAGAGAACTGCCCCTGCCCACGGCAATTATGCTATGGATAAGTGAGTTTATTACCGGGTTGTGGTGGCTCTGGCTCGTTTGTATCGGAGGAATATCATACGGAATATCAAGAATTAGAAAAGGCGGTAAAGCCAAAATATGGTGGGATGCTAAGGTATTAAAAATTCCACTTATAGGACAATTAATACAGGCAATAGAAATCGGTAGATTTATTAAAACCCTTGCCGTACTACTTAAAAATAATGTCCACTTAATAAACAGTGTCAGAATTGCCTCAAAAGTAATTCAAAACACGCAAATAGCTAAAAGCTTTACAAATATAAATACAGAACTGAAAGGTGGCGCTAAATTATCTCAAGCCCTAAGTAAAAGTATCTATATGCCCAAAATTGTAATTCAGATGTTGGGAATCGGAGAGGAATCCGGAAATATGGGCGAGATGTTGAACCAGGTAGCAGATCAGCAGGAAAAAACAATGAAGCTCAAAATCAAACGCCTTCTTTCTTTGTTCGAGCCTGCTGTAATTCTTTTTTTGGCTGTAGTAGTATTAACAGTTGTAATATCTATTTTCCTCGCGATTCTTGAAATGAATGAAATTTAACCGACATTCAATGCTAAAAACTCAATTTAAAAGATCAAGTCAAACTTGTTTTTGTTATTTGGTTTTAAGTCATAATATGATATTATTGTATATCAATGGATTAGTAGCAAAACACAATACTATTAAATTACCACGAAGAGAACTTCGTGCTCTTAGTGGTAAAACTAAAAGGAATTTGATAATGAAAAAAAACAAAAGAAATATTATTTATTTTACCCTTATGGAGATGGTAGTTGTTATAGCAATTATCGCACTTTTAGCTACAATTGTAACCCCCATGTACTTCAAACACGTTAAAAAGGCACGTATTAACACTGCAAAAACCCAGATTGCACTTCTTGAGCAGTCAATTATGGATTATCAGCTTGATACTGGTAAAATTCCAAACTCATTACAGGATCTTACTACGAATGTATCATCCGTTGCTAAATGGGACGGTCCCTATTTAAAGTCAAAAGTCCCGCAAGATCCCTGGGGTGCTGAATATATCTTTGTCTCTCCCGGAACCCATGGAGAATTTGATATTATTTGCTATGGACCCGACACCCAGCCTGGAGGTACCGGAAAAAATGCCGATATCGGAAACTGGGTAGAATAAATTTAAGATTTAAGATGTTTGATTTGAGATGTCTGATTTTTAAAAAATAGTTAATACTTTTCTACACATAGATTTTTTCTGATTTTAGAAAACTGCACAAAAGAGGAAATTTACATATCAAAAATCAAAAATCAAAAATCAAAAATAATTTCACTCTCCTTGAGCTCATCTGTGTTCTGGCAATTTCACTATTGGTAATAGGTGTTGTTATTGGACGGGTAGGCAAAACGCCAGCTTTCATTTCTCTCGATAACTGCGTAAATAAAATCCAGGGTGTTCTGTCCGAAGCATCAAACCAGGCTGTTATTAATGGGAAAAAAATTATTATTCAGTACAATAATAGACGATTCTCACCGGAAAACACTAAATATTTAAAAACAAACTCTGTTTTTAAAAAATATATTACGTATACTCTCCCTGAAACGGTTACAGTGGATTTTCCTAATTCAGAAGATGATAGTAATATTTCATTCATTTTTTTTCCTGACGGCTCTGCTTCTGCACCCGAAATGCATTTAAATTTAAAAAAACATTCTGCTACAGTAAAAATTTCAAAACTGACCGGGATGATAAATGTTTCTTATTTATGAGGTAAGAGGTAAGCTAATATAGTATTGAATTTTAACATCAAAAATCAGAAATACTAGATAGGGCAGTAAAATCAAAAATCAAAAATCAAAAATCAAAAATAAGTTCACACTTATGGAAATAATAGTGGCAATTGCTATACTTGCAATAAGTTTACTCGCGGCTATGTCAATGAGCTCTTCTTCCAAACGAAGAATAGATAGAGCCCATAAAAAGTGGAAAGTACAGAATATGCTGTCACAGGCAGCAGAGTATTATCTGTTAGCCGGAGCAAATTCTAATATACCTGATACTATTTTTCCCTATGACAACGTACAGACGAGATGCTCTGTATCTGAATGTGAAACACTTCCGGAAGATATCGATGTTTATTCAGGCCAATGGTTTCTAGCGACTTACCATATTGAAATCAGTTCCAACGGGAAAATTTTGAAAGATATAAAAATTGATAAAATTGCTGATAAAAATGAATTGTAACACCAGAAATCAAAAATCCTCCTTCGCCAAGGCTATGGCGGACAGGTCAAAAACCATAAATAACTTTACACTTTTGGAAATGGTATTGGCCATTGCTATTTTTGCAATGATAATGCTGACAATCGGAACAGGTATGTTTTCCATTCAGCAGACCTGGAAAAAAATGACAAAAAAAAGCAAAATGGTCAAAACCTATCAGACATTGGACAGAGTTTTTGACACTGCTTTCAGAAATTGTATACCTTTTTCATGGTCAAATGATAATTTTCAAAAAAAATCAGTCTTTGTAGGAAACAATGATGAATGTACAATCGCCTATATACATAGAATTACTAATTCGTCTGGTGGGGGGATCAGATTTTTAAAATTATATCTCGAAAATGATAACCTTATTGCAGCTTATAGAAAAATTCCAACTCTATACTGGGAAGAAAATGAAACAGGACTTCAAAAAGAAGTACTGGCTTCAGACATTAAAGCAATTTCTTTCCTCTACGCAAATAGAGAAGATAACGAAATTGCCTGGATCGATGACTGGAATGAAGAAAATAATCAAAATATCCCACTGGCAATTCAAATTACAGTTGAGTGGCAAAACGGTAACAGAGAACAATGGCTTAGACGTACTGCAGGCGCAGGTAAATTTGAATCATTTGGAAAAAGAGTTGTTAGAAATGAAAGATAAATTATTATTGTCCCCTTTCAGAAAAGCTGCTGTTGATGACAAAGGCGCAGCTTTAATTATCGTATTATGCTTCCTTGTTTTAACCGCTTTGATTACCTCTTCAATAGTAGTTATTTCTCAGATTAGCTCGAAAAGTTTAAAGGTAAATACAGACAGAGCATATGCAGTATATATAGCAGAAGGAGCCGCGGCCCGTCTTCAATGGTTATTAATGGCGGATCTGAGAAATTTTACCGATCGTAGTACTAACAATTTTTCAACAGTATCAGATGATGAACAAGTTAGATACGCAGCAGATGGAAAGTCCAAAAAAATAGATTATTATGATTCGGTAGTTAATGTAGAAATCTTTGATATGTCTTCCGGATTTGACATATCCGGAACTAAACCATCCCAAAATTTAAAATCGCTTCAGAGCACGTTCTATAATGATCCTGATAAAAGAGAAGACTTTGATATCTTTTTAAGCAATTTGACAGACTATGTTGACAGAGATAGTTTTTTAAATGTAAATGGGATAGAGAAAAATGGTTATCTTAATATGGATATTCCGCACCTCCCACGAAATGATAAGATGGAGTACCGGGAGGAAATATTGCTAATCCCTAATGCTCAGCTATTTTTTTCCCCAGATAAATATGGACGATTATCCATATTTAATATTATTCCACCCAAAGGACTTCCCAAATATAAATCCAAAAGTAATTTTTTTGCTGCAGATACAGAAATGATAATGGCAAAATGCCATGTAGACGAAGAAGAGGCAAGAAATATTGTAAATAATAGAAATAACTGGCTGAATTCTTCTAATGCTTTTGTAGATTTTTTTGATCCCAGCACTATCGAAAAACTAAAAAGTGCTTTTTCTTTTAAAGATTCACAATATTATACCCTTATTGTAAATGCCTCACCGGGAAAAGGAATGGCCGCTAGAACAATAATCATGTCTCTTAAAATAAACAGCTCTATGAGAAACCCGGGAAATCAGTATTACCAATATGTTATCTATTGATATTAGAAATGACTACCTTATAATCCTTATTATGAAAATCTTTTGATCTCAACGCTAAACAATACTTTATTAAAGGCTGATATTATGATAAAAAGATCCTTTTTCTTATCTCTCCTATTAGTTGTTTGTTTCCAGCAATCTATCATACGCCAATGATTACTCAAAAGGAATTTTAGATGTAAAGAAGGTATATGAATGTTAGCATTATTTCAAAGCACCCTAATATCCATTAACCGACATTCCTAGGAT
>CAZGAI010000222.1:0-6584 GCA_964523175.1 uncultured Victivallales bacterium
TTTGGGTTCCATAAAAACACCTCATATATAAATACAATAGGATATCTACGGAGATATTCAAGCTATATTTTACGTAAATATAAAAACAAAAGAATGTTTAGAGTTAAGGAGTTACAAAAATTGATTACACACCGGTGGAAGACTCGGGTTTAAGAGGTAAGGTAAATACAAGGGGACCATACTTAAGAGTAACAGCCTCATTAAAACGATGTTCTTTTTTTACTGAATAATTCAGGTTAAATGTAGTATAGTTGGTGCAGAAATAATTATAAATGTAATTTAACAACCTAAAAGTCTTAATTGAGCGACAAAAATATCTGAAAATTTGCAAATATATTGTTTACAAGTTAGATTTGCTTGAATAGAAAAACATTAATTTTTAATTTAAAAATCCGACATAAATCATATGAAAAAAAACAATAAAGCTAAAGATGTTCTTACTAAATATTTTAATTTTCTGGATTTCAGAGGGAATCAGAAAGTGGTTATTGACAGACTGCTTTCTGAAAATAACGGCCATTGTCTTGTCATTATGCCAACCGGAGCGGGTAAATCACTATGTTATCAGGTCCCTGCCCTCTGTTTAGATGGTGGAACAATTGTTATCAGCCCGTTAATTGCATTAATGCAGGACCAGGTTAACGCCCTTAAAGAAAAAAATATTCCGGCTGCATTTATAAACTCTACTGTAGCAAAAAAAGAACGTGAAAAAAGACTGAAATCATTCGTAAAAGGTGACATTAAACTGCTCTATGTAACACCAGAACGTTTTACTAAGCATGACTTTAAGACTACTATCAGCAAAGCTCACATCTCCCTGTTAGCTATTGATGAAGCACACTGCATTTCAGCCTGGGGACATGACTTCCGGCCTGACTATACCCGCATCCATGAGTTTAGGACTCTACTTGGTAATCCGCTGACAATTGCCCTCACTGCAACTGCAACAGAACAAGTACAGGCTGATATAATCAATAAGATGGGACTATCAAAAAAAGAGATAAAAATATTTCATCAGGGAATAAGAAGGCCCAATCTTCGTCTGGAGGCTGAAGATGTTATTGATGATGATGAAAAAATTGGCAAAATAATTTCTGTTATTAAAAATACTCCTGCACAAAACACATCTGCACAGATGGATACTCAAACCTATAATGGTTCCGGTATTATTTATTTTTCTCTGATAAAAACGTTGGAACACTTTTCTGATTTATTATATGAAGAAAAAGTCCCCCATACGATTTATCATGGCAGACTTCCTGCCAAAGACAGAAAATTAATCCAAAATCAATTCATGAAAGGCTCAAATAACCTAATATTAGCAACAAATGCTTTTGGTATGGGAATAGACAAACCTGACATCAGATTTATCATCCATGCTGAGATTCCCGGAAGCATAGAATCTTATTATCAGGAAATTGGCAGAGCGGGAAGAGATGGTGCCCCTTCCCTATGCCTGATGCTCTACAATCAAAATGATATAATGATTCATATGGATTTTATTAAATGGTCAAACCCTGACCCTGAATTCTACATAAATCTCTATGACCTTCTTAAAAGTGATATAAAAAATGTTAATGTTTATGGTCTGGATCATTTAAGGGAAAAACTATTTTACAAAAACCGTTCTGACTTCAGACTTGAAACAGCATTGGGTATGCTGGAACGATATGACGTAATTGAAGGTTCGCTCTTAAACCAGGATCTTAAACTTATTGCTAAACTTCCTAAAAACCTTATTGACCCAGTTAACTATGATAACAAGATTATGAGTGACAGGAAACAATTACTATCAATTGTAAACTATTTTAAAAATAATGAATGTCGACGCACAGCAATAGAAAGCTACTTCGGATTTACTGATGAAGAATTCTGCGGTAACTGCGATAATTGCTGACATTTAAAGTTCTTCTGTGACTTCGATTTCGATTTCATGATTAAAGAAGTCTGAGAACTGAAATCGTTCGTCAATCTCTTTCCATGTGCCGGGGATAACAGCTTCACGTCTCTTTTCAGTTCTTGAACTTTCAATATGAACCCAGGGTAGGGCAGCAAAGAAACGATCATGCCTATCCGGCAGGGTCGTCCGAGGAACTTTCCATGGGAATCCAGCCTATATCAGGGATATAAAATTCAACCCATACATGGTCATAGTCAGGCCGGGAAACTGAATGTACAATACCGTACTCGAGCTTGTAGTCCGGCACCTTGTAGTCGCCTACTTCTCTGCACGGGACACCGCATAGTCTCATAAGCCCCAGAAGCTAGTTCGGTATATTTTCCAACATGTACCCACACCGTCCTCAAGCTTTTGCAATGGACTTGTTTCACGGTCATTATAGCGATACTCTAATTTGCCATACACGTATTCACGTATAGTCCACACAACTCAGAGAATATCTCCACAAGCTTCATCGGACATCGTTGAAAGAATATCCTCCCAGCATCGTCTTTCGTAACATTTCCGTGTACCTGCCCCAGAGAATCAACAGAGACAACGGTCTGTCGTGGTGTATTTGTTGGTATAGACAAACGGATAGAGGGCTTTAGCTTACTTAGTTCAGGCAATACATCAGATCTGGATGAAAACATACAGTAATATTTAAACTCGACACGATAACCGTTAGATAGACACAGGGAGTTATCATTCGTCAGTTTCTTGAGCTCGTAACGAAAAGGTTCAAGAAAGATATTGCTTGCGTCTTTATTCATCTGTACGTTTAGAAAATTACCGGTTCCAGATTCCGGGTCCGTGTCATCGTAGATTTCCCAGGTTCTGTGAACATAGGAGATGAAAAGGACAGACTCATTTGTCCGGGAAGAAAACACAGATGTTATACTTGTGGCCCCCTCATTAGGTACTGTTATAGAAAAGAGGTGTTTCCCATGCAAATCGCAAACATAAATTGAGCGATTCAGATCATCGAGAATAAACAGGCCTGCCGTCATGCCGTTCCTTTGAGATCGTCTAGATAATAGATCGAATCCTCTAAAGGGTCGGCCATAGCAGAAATGTTTCGAACGAAAGGTATTTGTATTCTGTTCATAGTCAATTGATGGAATTTATAATTCTCTAGTAATTTTTAAAGCTTCACACTATAAAGAGCTAATTGCAAAATGCATGCTGTGTACGGAAACGACCAGTCTTCGTTTTCAACTACGCCACGGCACAGCAGAGCGTTTCCCTCCACTTTGAATACACAGTTTAACAGGTGGCTCTAAAGTTTAAATAAGTATATTCTGCTCAGCACATCAGACGCTTTTTAATTAACTCAAGAACCCCCTGGTCATCAACTTCTATGCACACATTTGTTTCAGGTTGACTACCCCATTGTTTACGAAAATCAGGAACTGTCTGACCTGCACTGCGCCCTTCAGTTTCCACAACTACAGGAACCGTTTGTATTGTAAAAAGTTTTGGATTTAGAATATATGCTATAGTGGAAGGATCGTGTGTATGAAGGTTTCTTGATCCGAAACATTTGAAGTAGAAATCCTGATAAAAAGGAGTTACAGCTTTTATAAGGTCGGTTGCACTGTTATTTGCAGTATAGATTTCGTTCAAGTAAGCTTCGGTCTGAACAACCTTGGTTGTTACGTCAAGCCCCAGCATGGTTAACGGCCAACCGGCACTGAAAACGATTGAAGCAGCGTGCGGATCCTGCCAGATATTTGCTTCGGCAACAGGAGTAACATTTCCCCTGACAGTTGCAGCGCCCCCCATTATTACTACCTCTTTGACGAGTTTTATGATTTTTGGCTCAATTTTTACTGCAAGTGCTATATTGGTAAGCGGTCCAATTGGAACTAAAGTAACCTCTCCAGGGTTCTCCAAAATCATTTTGACAATAAATTGAGCAGCCGACATATCGAGAATTTTCCCTTTCGGCATAGGAAGATTTGAGTTTCCAAGACCATCTTCACCGTGCACATGCGTGGCATGATGATGTGGCGGTATTATTAAAGGTACATCGCTTCCTTTTGCTACAGGTATGTCGCTGCATCCCGCAAATTCCAAAATCTTCAATGCATTAATCGAGGCTTGAGAACAGTTGACATTTCCGTATATTGCAGTTAGTCCTACTATATCCAGTTCAGTTGATTTTAAAGCCAGCATAATTGCCATTGCATCGTCAACACCGGGATCTGTATCAATGATAATTTTTCTAGACATAATAAAACTTTCAAGTTAATAAAATGATTTGGAGATAATTCAAATGATGTAAATCATTATAGTTGATATAAAATCAAAATTCAATTTACAGATAATAAAACTTATCTGCTTTTTAGTTATTGCAAACTCAAATAAAACTGAATACAATGAACTGTAAAATGTTTTAAAAGGAAATTTTATGATTATAGACGGAGATCTTTCATTATCCCTGCAGAAAACCGGAAGGAAAAAATTCTTACTGTTTTCTTTTATCAATGGGATTTCATATACATTTATAAGTGGGAATCTGCTTACTCTTTACATACTAAAACTTAACTGTCCTCAATCTCTTGCTGCTGTTATAGCTTCTTTCCTTTTTTTAGGAACAGCTTTTGCCTTTGTTGCAAAAGTACTTATCAGCAGGTTTGGAGCAGTAAAAACTATGAGGTATTCCTGGGCACTGCGGAGTATCGCCGTTATCTTTATGGCTTCTATTCCTTTACTGAGTTTCTTCAATATAAATTCGTTGCCTGCAATTCTTATAACTGTTTTTTCTTTCTTTTTATTTGCACTAAGATCTGTAGGAATAGCTTCAACTCAACCATTGATAGGAGAACTTACTACTGAAGACAATCAAGGCTCTTTTTCTTCCAAATACTTCCTTTTTTACAGTATTGCAACTCTCGTTGCTTTGGGCTCAATAGTTCTTTTTCTTAATATATATGATACTATGTTATCCTTTCAGATAATACTCATATCAGGAGCGGCCTGCGGTTTTTTGTGCAGCTATATAGTTTCCGGCATCAGTGAAACCACCCTGCCCGCTAAATCAGCCGAAAAAGTCTTAATTAGTCATACAATTAAAAGAATTCTACGCGATAAAAGATATAGAATTTTTCTTATTGCCAGATCTCTCTCTTTAGCAGGTCTAATTATTATTATCCCTATTTCAATTCTAGCTATAAAGAACATGTACGGAGTTTCAAATATTACAGCCCTTATTTTTACACTTGTTCAGCTTTTTGGTGGGATAATTATGACTTATGTCAGCAGTATTCTCTCAGATATAACCGGACCTAAACCACTGATAAAAATATATATCATACTCCTATTTGTTATTTCTCTAATGTGGATTTTTGCCCCTGCCACTTATGTGTGGTGGTATTGCGGAATCATATTTTTTATCTGCGGAGCAAGTTTCAGAGGATTAAGTGCCAGCCTGCTGCATTACTTTTTAATGATAATACCTAAAAGAGATAATGTAGGTTTTACTTTATGTTTTACGACTATCGGTGGACTGGTTGCCGGTGTATCCGGAATATTTATTGCCGGCGGAATAATAAGAATATTTGTTATTACAGGGATGGATGCTTCTCACATCTATCGGATTTACTATATAATAATGTTTATTTTACTGATTCCGGTATATTATCTTATTAGTAAGCTAAGTACTATTTCTGACTGGAAAGTTAATAAAGTCCTCGGCTTAATGTTTGCCCCGAGAGATGTACACACTCTATTTATGCTGAACCGTATACAGAAATACTCCACACCTAAGTCTGAGTTTCGGAGCCTTGCTAAACTTGAAGAAACCAAATCCGATCTATCTGAAAAAACTCTTCTCTATTACCTCGAATCACCAAAATTTTTTGTAAGACTGGAAGCTCTTCGAAGCCTGAGAAAAATTCACTTCAGCGAGACAGCCCGAAATACAATTATGAAAGAATTAAGGAATGGAGAATACTCGACAGGTTATCTCGCAGCCATTATTATGGCAGAAAATAACTATCAGGAAGCTGTACCGCTTTTGCGAAAATATCTCGACTCAATAGACCTCTACCTTAAAGGAAGCAGTATGGTCGGACTTGCTATGCTGGAAGATATTGAAAGCTATAAAAAAATTGAAAAGATTTTCACTGAAACCACAAACCCTAAAGTTCTGATTAACGGAGCAATGGCTCTATCCAGAATGAATGACATTAAAATGGCTGGTGTTTTACTGAAAAAAACGCTTAAATCTGTTTGCCCGGAAAAGTTGATCAGAGATGAAATAATCTATTGCGCAGCTGAACTGACCGGTTACGGTGATGATTTTTATAAGATCCTGCGCATTTATGAGAAAAATCCTAAGAATGGATTATTATCGGTAATAGACGCTATTTCAGATAATAATGCTGACAAAAATAACCTGCAGGCTCCAGACAAAGTCCTTTCGGCTCACTTTAATAATGAAATTAACAATAAACAGCTTGTAGATTATTTAAAGTCATATGCACCGTATATAAAAACAACTGATACTATTACAACAATTTTAAAATTTTTAGCTGAAACAGATCCTATAGAGATATGCACAGCCTCATTTTTCTATATGTTCATAGTCTTTTTTGATAATGATAAATAAGTAGTTATCAGAATTAAGACACAGGATTAT
>CAZGAI010000223.1:0-6556 GCA_964523175.1 uncultured Victivallales bacterium
ATAATGATTCAATAGGTATATGTTCATATAAGTTAGAACGCTGTTTACTGAATATGTACAATTCCAGTAAATAAATTCGGAAAACCTGATGATGTTGCGTCTATTGTTAACTTTCTATGTACTGAGGAAAATATGTATATTCATGGACAGGTTATCGGCGTTAACGGCGAGTTAGCGATGTAGCTTCATAGAGCACCGCTATTCCGGTTTAATTCGGCAGCTTTATCCGTAACATGAAGAGTTTAGCCACGAATTGCACAAATTAACACTAATTACTTATTGATTTTTTAATAATTCGTAAAATTAGAGAAATTAGTTGACAGAAAAAAATAGTTTCAGAAACAATAATAGTGAAAAAATATAATGATATAGTTGTAGGTTCCGGGGTCAGTGGTCTCACTGCTGCATTGATGCTGGCGCAAAACAACAGAAAAGTTTTACTTCTGGAAAAATCTTCTACTTTAGGGGGTTGTATGTCCAGATTCTATAAAAACAATATTCCTTTTGATCTAGGGTTTCATTTCACCGGTGCATTGTCAGATAACGAAATACTCTCTTCTATGTTATCAGCTTTGGGGATTAAAGACAGGATTAATCCGATTTTTATTGATGGACCCGGAGCAAATACTATAGTGTTTGAAAATAGTATTTCATGTGACAAGGGTGCTGATACTTGTTTGAAATTCAATATCCCAACCGGTATTCAGAATTTTCGCTCGTGGCTTAAAGAAAAATTTCAGGATGAGATAGAAGCGATTGATTCGTATATGGATTTCATTGAAGAAATTTATGATAGCACTGTTGCCCTTGATCTAAAAAACATTGACAGGCTAAACTGTAGAATTGATGAAGATTATGTTACTTTGGAAGAAATGCTCTATAAATTAACGAAGAATGAATACTTAAGAAGTATTCTGGCCAATTACTGTCTGTGTTATGGTACAGAACCATCCGAAATGTCTTATGCGAACCATTGTAGAATTGTCGCTGCTTTTTACCAGTCGATTGCCCGTGTTATTGATGGGGGAGATGCATTTGTGGATGCCTTTAAAGAACAGTTTTCTCTTCTGAATATCGATGTTTGTCATAATTCTTTTATTGAAGAGTTTACTGAAGTTGAAAAAAGGCGTGTCGACGGGTGTGTATTAAACACAGGTGAAACTGTATATGCAGATAATTATATTTTTGCTATTCACCCAAAAGAAATATTAAAGACGCTGCCTCCAGAATGTTTGAGTAGGGGTTTTGTTAACCGGATTAGTGATTTTGAATCGACAAGCGGATTTTTTTCTTTATTTTGTGTTCTGGATGATATAGATTCAGGTATTGATTTTGTACCCGGTATAACTACATTATACCATAATAATGATTTAAACGCTGTGCTTGGAAATAGCAACTCTGATGCTACTTCTTTGATTATTTTTAAAAATATTGAAACTGATAGAGAAGGCAGAAAGCGTTTTGTCATGAACGTATTGGAAACCTCCTCTGTGGATGCGGTTTCTGAATGGACAGAAACACTGCAGGGCCATCGGCCCCAGAGCTATTATTTATATAAGAAAAACCGTGTTGAAAAAATCATTGAGCGTGTGCTTAAATTATATCCTGAGTACCGAAAAAAATTAAAGGTAGTTGATTCTGCTTCTATTTTAACCTATAGAGATTATTTAAACTCTTTTGATGGGGCGGCATACGGTATTAAACAGAGGATAGGTCAGTTTAATTTGTTTGGAAAATTACCTATCCGTAATATTTTTGCTATAGGGCAAAGCTCCATTTTGCCGGGAGTAGTAGGTGCTATGATATCTTCTTTTATGCTGGGACGTGCCATTTTGGGTGAGAAAAAATATAATCGTTATATCGAACGGAGGACTGATAGTTGAAAAGAGTTGTAATTACCGGTGTTGGTGCTGTGTCGCCGTTTGGTGCAGATGTTGGCTCTTTAATTGAAGGAATTGAGAGTAATCGCTGTGCAATAAAATATATGGAAGCCTGGAAAGATTATGTTGGATTAAACAGTCTGGTTGCAGCTCCTGCAGAACTTAAAAATGAAAAAAATATTCCCCGCAGAAAGAGACGTTCTATGGGGAGAATGGGAATATTTGCGGCACAGGCTGCTGAACAGGCTGTTGAAGACTCCGGTTTTGATAAGACTATTTTAAATTCCGGGAGGGTTGGGTGCATCATTGGTTCGACTATCGGAAGCCCTGAAGCGCTGATGGAGACTTTTGAAGCGATTATTCCCAATAAGAATATTGCGGATATAACTTCTATGGAGTTTTTCAAATTTGTTTCCCATACTGCCGCCATGAACGTTGCTCAGTTCCTTGGAATATCAGGTTATGTTATGGCTACTTCTGCTGCATGTGCTTCTTCTTTGCAGGCCCTTGGTACTGCTTTTGATTTAATAAGATTAGGAAGGCAGGATGCGGTATTATGCGGTGGAACTGAAGAAGTACATCCGACAGTGACCGGCATCTTTGATGTTCTATTTGCCACTTCTACTAAATTTAATGATAGACCTAAAGAATCATCCCGGCCATTTGACACAGACAGAGACGGTGTTGTCTGCGGTGAAGGAAGCGGCATTATTATATTGGAGGAATACGAGCATGCTTTAAAGCGTAATGCTAAAATATATGCTGAAGTTATTGGATATCATACCTGTGGAAGCGGTAATCATATTAGCCAGTCTAATAAAGACGCTATGGCTCTATGTATGACTGAAGCCCTGAATGATGCTGGAATTTTACCAGGCCAGGTAGATTATATCAGCGCACATGCGACTGCGACAAAGCAGGGAGATGTGGAAGAGGCCCTTGCTATCAGAGAAGTATTTGGTGATAATGTATCTGTAAGCAGTTTAAAAGGGCATATTGGACATACATTGGGTGCTTCTGGAGCTATAGAACTGATTGCATCCCTGAATATGATGGAAAAAGGTGTTATATACCCTACCTTAAATTTAAAAAAAATTGCACTCGAATGTGAAGGCCCTGCTTATGCTAGAGACTTTGAAAAGAAGAATATTAAATTTTTAGTGAAAAACTGTTTTGCCTTTGGTGGTATAAATGCCGTATTGGTATGTAAAAAAATATAGAAGAGGTTAAGTAATGAACGAACAGGAAATTATTGACATTGTAAATGCCATATTTGAAGATTCTTTTGAAATTGAAAAAGAAGAGCTTCATGAAGATAAAAATATTTTTACAGACCTTGGACTGGACAGTCTGGATATTGTCGACCTTGTAGTTGCTTTACAAAAGAAGTTTAATGTTAAAATTAGAAATGATGTGCGAGTAAGAAATATTAGAACTATGGGGGATCTGTATAATTATGTAAATCTTCTTAATAAAGAAGGTCTGAGACCGGAATAATATCCATACTTTTTCAGTTGAGGCTTTAGCCTGAATTATTCATAAAAAAATAAAAAAGTTTTTATTACTTTTACTATAAGGAACTTATACTTTTACATGCGAAAAACTTCATTTTTCTTAGAAATTTTTCTTCTTTTTACTGAAAGTGCATCGATTTTACTGCATCTACTTCGTCAACTACAACTTGCAGTACAAAGTACAGCTGCATTTTGTTTCCTCGTAACTACAGCAAACTCAACGCATGAATAACTCAGGTTAGGACTAAATGAAATTTTTCTTAAATATTTATATTTATTCTGTTGTCATATTATTTACTGCAGTAATTTTTCCGTTTTCGATATTATACTTGGCTATTGTAATGATTTTATTTTCTAAACGATTTTTTCTTAAACGGTTACGGCGCTTTATCAGTTGGTACGGTCTTATAATTATAAGGATTCTAATTTTCCCTTTTGTTAAAACTAAATTTATAGATTCGGCTGATAAAGAGAACATTGGGGCATGTATTTTTGTGTGTAATCATCGATCTTCTTCAGATCCTTTTTTACTATCTCTTTTACCCTATGAAATTATTCAAATTGTAAGTGACTGGCCTTTCCGAATACCTTTGTTGGGATTAATGGCCAAATTAGCAGGGTATCTCAGTATAAAGGAGATGAAGTCTGAATTTTTTTTTGAATCTGCAGCAAAGCTGTTGCATCAGGGTGTATGCCTTGGTGCATTTCCTGAAGGAACACGTTCCGGAAGTAATAAAATGGGGCAATTTAATGGAGCAATTTTTCGTGTAGCACTGAAAGTAAAATGTCCTATTGTTCCTTTATGTATTACA
Source organism: uncultured Victivallales bacterium (assembly GCA_964523175.1). GTDB lineage: Bacteria > Verrucomicrobiota > Lentisphaeria > Victivallales > GWF2-38-69. The sequence continues at coordinate 4,207 of CAZGAI010000223.1, forward strand.
GGTAACGAGAATATTCCTACAAGAGATTTTGTTTTAAATACCGGCAGGGTAAAAGTAAAAAAACTATCGGCGATCAAGTATGATGAATATAAAAATATGACTTCTTTTAAACTAAAGAATTATGTGAGAAATATTATTGCCAAAGAAACAGCAAATATGGAGAATGAATAGTGATACTTACCCACTATTTTATTACTGCTAAGCTTTACGAGACGGATGTGAATTTTTAATGCCTCATGTGTTCCTTTGAGCATTTTTAAAAAAATTCTTCATTATGTTTTATTTATGCAAAACGTGTTCCTTTTGTTGATTCTAATGAAATAATCGAGGGAATTAAAAACTATTAATCAACTTATATAATAATGTGCAATAAGCTTGCATATATTGCAATAAGGACCTATAATATTGTGTATTAAGTAATGAAATAACGAAATAATAGTAGGTTTAATTATGTTAATATCATTTACAGTTGAAAATTATCGTTCTATATGTAGTCCAGTTACACTTTCTATGGAAGCTACAGGATTAACAGGACATGAAAATACCAATTTATTAAAGTCAGATAAGAATAACAAACCTTTACTAAAAAGCGCAGTAGTTTATGGAGCGAATGCCAGTGGAAAGAGTAATATAATAAAAGCACTTTCCTTTATGCGTTTTCTAGTTTTAACTTCAGCTAAAGAAAGCGGAGGAGTTGATAAAATAAAAGTGGATCCTTTTCTGCTTGATTCCAGTTCCAGTGATAAACCTCTGTTTTTTGAAATACTGTTTATTTACAACAGAGTAAAATATAGATACGGTTTTGAAGTTTCAACAGATAGAATAAACAGCGAATGGTTGTTTCTTCGGCCTGATCAGCGAGAAACAAAGCTTTTTACAAGAGAAAACGATAAACTGGATATATCAAACAAATTCACAGAAGGAAAGACATGGCAGGAACTTGTAGGAAAAAGTGGATTAAAACTGCGTGAAAATGCGTTATTTGTATCGCTTCTAGGACAGATTTTCGGTGATTCCCCAAATGTTATCAGTCGTCATGTGATAAGCTGGTTTAACAGCATAGGAATTATTGACGGAGTAAATGATCAGCATTTGATACCGTTTTCTATATTAGCCTTTCATGAAAAAAAGTTTGGTGACAGGATGCTAAAACTGCTTAAATCTGCCGATTTGAGTATAGATAATATTGAAACAGAAGTAAAAGAGACAACAGATAATTTAGATAACAACAAAGTAAAAAACTTTAATGTTGCATTAAAATCACTGCACAGGAAATACAGTTCCAAGGAAAATACAGAAGTATTTTTTGATTTTATGAGTGCGGAATCAGAGGGAACGAAGAAGTTTTTCGGGTTAACAGGTCCACTTTTGGATATCATTGACAATGGCAAGCTTCTTGTCATAGATGAGCTTGATGCTCGTATGCATCCATTGTTAACTAGAAAAATCGTTGAGCTTTTTCACACAGAAGCCAATAAACATAATGCACAGCTTATCTGTGTTACACATAATACAAATATTCTTGATAAAAAGCTTTTGAGAAGGGACCAGATCTGGTTTACAGAAAAGGATCAAGAAGAAAAAACACAGCTTTATTCATTAGCAGAATTTAAGAAAAACGGAAAAGGGATACGAGCTTCTGCATCACTGGAAAAAAATTATATACAGGGTAGATACGGAGCTGTACCATACTTAGGAGAGTTTGAAAATTTATGGGAAACAGAGGATTCTCATGAGTAAAAATAAGCCCTGGAAAAGATATAAAAAAAGTAGATATTTCAAAGCTTTTAGAGATGTAAAACAGAGATTTTATATTGTCTGTGAAGGAAAGACAGAGCAAAATTACTTTGATAGCTTCAAACTGGCAACAGCAAAAATAAAAGCAGTTGACAAGAAGGGGAAAAATGCTCTGTATTTATTGAATGAAGCTCTAATTGAAAAAGACCTGCACAAAGATTATGATCAATACTGGTTGGTTTTTGACAAGGATGAACAGACTAACAGCTACGAACAGATAATTGAAGTATTCAATAAAGCAAAATTCAATGGTTTATTGACTGCTTTTTCTAATCAATGTTTTGAGTTATGGTATCTACTCCATTTCCAGAATGTAAGTTCTGCAATGAGTTCTGAACAACTTGAACGAAAACTGGATAAATATTTACCGGAAAGTAAATCAGGAAAATATGAGAAGAGTGATGTTTATCATTATGAGAAACTTTTGACTCATCAGAAGAATGCTTTAGCAAGGGCTTCCAGATTAAATTTTGACGATGACAAATATCAACTTGCCAAGATAAATCCGTCATTAACAATTAATCACTTAGTTGAAGAACTAAATCAGTACATT
>CAZGAI010000224.1:0-6549 GCA_964523175.1 uncultured Victivallales bacterium
AACCTTAGTTTTTGTTCCTCCGCCATCAACACCTATGAAAATATCTTTACTCATGATTTATTGTAATCCTAATTAATTGGTTAAATACCAAACAGGTTTAACCTGTTACTTTATTTCTTTAACTATTTTATCAACAGTCCTTTTTACTATTGATTCATTTGGTTTTAGTTTTTTTAATTCTTCAAACATACTTTCAGCAATAGAGTTATACTCTAGTTTTTTACCTGTTTTGACGTTAACCAAAAAATCAATATATCTTATTGCACGATCTATAAGCTTACTGTTGCTCGGATAAAGAGATGTCATTAGGTTGCCTTCATAAAAACCCAAGCGGCCCAGCATTAAAGTTGAAGCAGTGTTAAGCAGCAATTTTAAAACAATCAATTCAGGTAATAAGCTCAATCCGGAAACATCGAATAGCGCAATCCTTTCCTTAAAGGTTAGCTTTATAGTATTACCTTCTCTTTTTACAGAGAAAGTATGTGAAGGAGCTGCGTAATCAGTTCTAAGCTCTTTAACTTTACTGCTGAAATCAAATCCTAAAAGTGTTTCGCGGCTGGTTTCAGTGTCCCAGTTTAAAGTCCTAATCGAGCGACCTAGTAATAGCTTCCAGGCATCTTCTACATTATCTGTTTCTGAAAAGAGCAGATAGCACCAGGAAGGCTTTTTATCACTATCAAGCTGATTTTCAAATGGAGCCAGGTTAAAAGTTGGCGCTCTTTCTGTTGTATCTGTAAGAACAGTTATTCCATATTTGGCATCTGCATCGTACAATACAAATTCATTATTTTTATATGTGTCTGCTTCATCACTAATAAAATCTTTAAGTGGTGACATATCGATATTTTTTATAAATGATGTGAGATTAAGCAATTCCTTTTCTATTGAACCGCTGCATAAAAGAGGGAGTCCCAGCCCAAGCATTAGAGCAGTGGTAGCCTGCATACGTGTACTTCCGGTTAATGCCATCTGGCCTACATACAGACTTAATGATACCACGTTGGGGTTATAAATTACATGATTTTTTATTCTTCCTTTAAGAGCGCTGTTAGTGTTACAGTGCAAAAACCATGGTTTAACAGAAGTTTTAGAGGCATATTCAGTAGATTCAATATTAAATGGTGATTCGCCGCTGGCACTGGCGCTTATCAGCAGGTCTCCATCCTTAAATCCAGCTTTAAGCAGCTGTTTCACTCCAAGGGCACCATGATCTTCAAATCCTTCAAGAGATTTTATCATCGCGCTGTCGCCACCGGCCAGAATACCGATGACATTTTCCTTTTTTTCAGGAGAAGATGTTTGCTTGCAAAGGTATTCGATTAAAACAGCCAGCCTACCGCTTGCACCGCAGCCGCAGATATAAATACAGTTGCCTTTGCTTAATGTTTTGTTAATCTGTTCTCTTAATTCCTCAAGCTGTGAAACATACTCACACATTTTATTTACTGCTTTTATATCTACATTTTGTATAGTCTTTATTGCCTGAGTCAAATTTGTTTGGGCAAGTGTTGAAAGATCAGGGGTTTCAGTGTTTGGTAATTCAGTTTGTAAAGGGTGGCTTCTAAATTTTTCCTGCTGCTCCCAGAATAACTTTATTCTCTGTTCAATTACTTCAACTTGTTTCATTGTCTTAATTTCCTATTGTTTATTTTACCTTTTGTCCGCTTACAAAAACGTTCATTGGAGTAAAGTTATCATCAAGAATTACGATATCGGCTAAATAGTCTTTTTCTATTTTTCCCAGGCGATCCAGTCCAAGGCTTTTTGCCTGGTTATAGCTTGTTGTTTTTACAAGTTCATGCAGTGGTTTTTTAGTAACTTCAAAAATATTTTTGAACCCACAGCAATATTTTAATGTACTACCTGCAATAGCACCGTTCTTAACCAGTCTTGCAACAGAATTTTCAACTTTAACATCAAGGCCTCCCAAATTATAATCTCCATCCTGAAGCCAGGAAGCGGAGGTACTGTCAGTAATTAATGCTATTTTGTTGATATTTTTGGTTTTAAATATTAACTTAAGCATATCAGGAACTAAATGTATTTTATCGCAAATTAGTTCTATGAGTATGTCTTCATCCAATAAACCGGCACCGACAAGCCCAATTTCTCTATGATGCAGCTTGGTCATCTGGTTGCAAAAATGAGTTAGGTGCTTTAAACCGTATCCCTTTGCTTCTAAAAATTCATTAAAAGTGGAACAGCTATGCCCGCAGGAAGAAACTATTCCCATCTTTTTTAATTCTTTTGTTAGCTTCATGCCGCCTTCTATTTCGACAGCCAAAGAAACAATAGATACATTTGTGATATTGTTTATCTGTGCGACTTCATTAATATCAGGTTTACGTACGAACATAGGGTTTTGAGCTCCTATATTCCCTAAACTAAGAAACGGTCCTTCAAGGTGAAGTCCGGCGACTTTTGAATATTTCTCATTTTTTTTATATTCAGCTACAGCATGAGCTGCCTTAAACAGTTGTTCTTTCGATGCGGTTAAAGTAGTCGGACAAAATGTTGTTACACCTTCATTAAGTTTAGCTTTGGCTATATTGGCGATATCTTTACCTGTTGTCGCAATCGTAGTATCATAACCTTTGGCGCCATGTGTATGTATATCGATAAAACCGGGGACAACTGTTTTCCCTTTTGCATCAATAGAGGTTACTGACTTCGGAATACTTGCTGAGTCTGAAAAAATTGCTTTGATATAATCGTTTTCAATTTCAATGCATGCATTTTGCATTTCTTTATCAGGAGATATTATTTTGCAGTTTTTAATTATTGTGTTCATTGTAATGTCCTAGTTATTGATAATATTTATTAACAATTTTATCATAGGTTCCATCATTTTTCATCTGGTCAAGTGTTGACTGAAACTTTTCAACGAGGGAATCTGATGATTTAATGTTGAAACCAATGTACAAATTATGTTTTCTTAGTCTAAATGCTCTTTGCAGAATATCCGGTTTCTTATTCATCTGTTTTAGCAGAGATTGAGCGGGCAGTTCGGATTCGCCCCATAACTGTATCTTGCCGTTAAGAAGATTTTCAGCACTTCCTTTGTTAGATACAGTTTTTACTAAATTAGTGAAACCTTTATCTTTCAGGTAAAGGTAGATAGCTCCCTTATCCTGAACACCGATACTATATTTTTTGGATTCACTAAGATTTTTCAATGAAATAGGTTTTTTTTCAGGATCAGGTGATTTTTTAGAAAATAAATACCAGTAATTTGTGGCAATTGGTCCAACCCATTTAAATAGATTTTCACGGGCTTTAATCTTAGTTACTGAAAAAATTATTGTATCATTTTTTTTAAGCGCAATTTCATATGCTTCGTCCCAAGGCATAACTTTAATTGGAATGTTCTTCATATCTAAACGGTTTAATATTTCATGCACTATTTCTGTTGAAATACCAGTTAATTTACCATTCTCAATATAAGTAAAGGGTGGAAAATTCTCTGTTAATATAGTGTATTTTACAGGATTAGAATCTGCAGATTTCTGTTCGCCTGACAGTAACTTATTTGAAGTTGTATCTGAAGTATCTGCCTGAATGCTGTTTGCAAGAAAAAATGATATGAATATGCCGGCAGTTAATAATTTGCTTAGTCTTTTTTTCACAGTTCGCTTTCCTTAGATTTATATATAATATCAATAAAAAAATATTGTCTAGGTGACAGCTGTAATATATATAATATCATATTGAGAGAAAAAAATCTATATACCATGTTAAAACAAAATAAATATTCTTGTGATCGGTACTTTTTTTCAATAATCAGGTTGATTTTTTGAATAAAATTGATATTTTTAATGTTTTAATGCGCCTATAGCTCAGTTGGTAGAGCGGATGACTCTTAATCATTAGGTCCTGGGTTCGAATCCCCGTGGGCGCACCATTTTTATGCTTCTTGTTATTCGTGGTTTATGAGAATTATTAAAAACTTGCAAAAATTCACTTATTCTCTGTCATGCAACCTATATACAACTTTCAGTTAAGTGGCAAGTTCTTTTGTGTGGCACAATGTTTCTTTGGCAAGTGGATGTATTCAAATTTAATGCGCACATTTGACCACATTCAGGTGCTGGTTATAGTGGCCCCTAATTGGCATACTTGTTTACCTATAGGTTATTGTGGTACAGTGATACTATTAATGTTCACGCGTGGCGGAGTTTTTCTACTTTCAACTCTTTTAGGAACCACATCTGAACGTCCCCTAAATAGAGAAGCAAAAAATTGGATTTTTTTATCTTTGTTGCTCTGAAATGCAGTCCTGAATTTTCCAGTAAAATATCACATGAAGTTCAGCCAAAGAGCACATATTTGTCATTATGATCCTAAAATGTTCTCTAAATAACGCTAATCCTCTTACCATTTATAATTCTCTATTATTTTTTCTAAATATTGTTCAATTCTTTCATCATCAGTGCTCATTAAGCTTAAATATAATGACAGTTTGTCAACTATGCTGTTTTCTGCAAATAAGGTAGTTTCAAGGTTGATGTAAAGAAGTAAAATGGCTAAATTTTTATGCTCTGAAAATTGAATGTCTATGCGTAAATAACATCATGAGCGGAAGGAGTTAATGGTGAAACATTTTGTTCTAGGCTTTGCCGATGAGCATTGGATAGTTACTCAGCTAGAATTTGCGTAGTGAACTACATATACTGAAAAGGTACTACTAAATTTATGTGTTAAATTTTCATTTTTAGCTATTTTTTAGCAATAAAACATGTAATATTATATAATATGTTTATGTCAAATTAGCAAAATTTAAAGAGAGATAAATCTAATGATATTTTCAAAAGATTCTTACGATACTCCTGATAATAAAAAAAGGTGTTTTTGGGATATATTCGGTTTAAATACTCGATTCTACTTTTATTTAAAATTTTTTATAATAATAATTAAAGCAAATAAAGTTGCAAAACTTGGACGATTTAATGATTCTGAGTATTGTAAAATTGCCGATATTACATTTAAGCTTTTAGAAAATTGCGGTGCTAAGATTCATGTCAGAGGGATTGAAAATATTAGAGAAACAAAAGGACCGGTAGTTTTTGTAGGCAATCACATGAGCATACTTGAAACCTTTATTCTTCCGGGTCTGATTATTCCTTTTAAACCAGTAAGTTTTGTCGTTAAAGAAAGTCTGATAAAACACCGTTTTTTTGGCACTATAATGAAAGCTACTAATCCGATTTCAGTAACAAGAACTGACCCAAAAAAAGACTTTAGATCTGTAATGCTTGGGGGCCAGAAACTTATTAAAGAAGGCCGTTCCATTATTGTATTTCCGCAAAGTACACGTGGTAATTTCGTTGCCGATGAATTCGGCTCTATTGGAGAAAAACTTGCACAAAAAGCTAATGTAACTGTTATTCCTGTTGCTCTCAAAACAGATTTTTGGAGCAATGGCAAATTTTCCAAGGACTTTGGTCGAATTTACAGAAACAGAAAAATATATTTTGAATTTGGTAAACCTTTAGCAATAGATATGGAGAAGAAGCAGCGCCATTCTTTCATTATTAATTTTATTGAAACAAAACTGCAAGAATGGAACTCTAAATAAAAACGGCTTTAGAAGGAAAAGGATATGAATAACGTCAGAAACTTTTCAATAGAAAAAAATTTAATAGCTCCGTCGCTGTTAGCTGCAGATTTTGCAAATTTAAAAAAAGAAATATTGGAAGCAGAACAAGGAGGTGCAGACCTTCTGCATATAGATATTATGGATGGGCATTTTGTTCCTAATTTAACGATGGGGCCTCCCGTTGTTAAAAGCATTAGAGATGTAACAGATATGGTTTTCGATGTTCATCTTATGCTTACAAATCCTATTGATTTTGTAGAACCTTTTGCAAAAGCAGGGGCAGATCATATTACCTTCCATGTTGAATCTGATAATAACATCACAGAAATGATAGCCTTAGTTAAAGATCATTCAATGTCAGTAGGCCTGTCTGTGAAACCAAATACACCTATTGAGAGTGTTTATCCATATTTGAATTATGTTGATTTGATTTTAATTATGACAGTTGAACCCGGATTTGGCGGGCAGTCTTTTATGTTCGATATGATGCCGAAAGTAAAAGCTATCCGTGGGAAAGTTAATTCTCTTCAAAAACATATCCATGTTCAGGTTGACGGAGGAATTACTGCTGATACAATCTCTGAAGCTGTTACTGCCGGAGCAAATATTATGGTAGCCGGAAGTTCAGTTTTTGGTGCTAAAAATGGAATAAAAAAAGCAATTTCATTACTGCGTTCACGTTATTAAATTATTTAACGACTAAGCTTCTAGCAATGTTCTGACAGCAAGTTGTGCATATTTTTATAAATTTTTTTCTTCCAAGTTTGAAAATTATACATACAGTCTGTATTTGTATAAACTTTAATGCCTTTTCAGAATAACATATTATTAATTTTAGCTGTTTTGGGCGTAGTAAACGTAGTTTATTTTGTATACATATTATTTTTATAAATTGAAAAAAAGGAAAGTTAATGGGAAACTTAAAAAAGAAGCGTCGTAAAAAAATATCAAAA
>CAZGAI010000225.1:0-6526 GCA_964523175.1 uncultured Victivallales bacterium
TTATCTCTAAATTCTTCACCAGTAGGATTCTCATCAGATTCCAATATAATCAAGTTGATAATATTATTAAAAATATGCTATAAACTTTACTGCTGCCAGCAACTATTAACAATCAACCGACAACCGAGCCCATATGACTTTTCTAGACGTGCTTAATTATTTACCCATTTATCAAAAAAATTACTACATTTACTAATATCCTTGATATTTCTGCTCTTTTTTAATATATATAAATTAAAAAAAGTAATTAAATATGTTTTTAAAAGGTGTGAGAATCTTAGAATATAGTAGAAATATTTTTTAAGTGATTTATCGCTTATTCCGTAAATAGTACAAATTACTTTGTCAGAAAACATACTATATTTAAGATAGTTTAGCTTATTTTTAAAAGTACTGTATTTAAAATTACTAATCTTTTTATCATTTTGTAATGAAAGGTCAGATAAAATTATTTTCTCCAGAACATATCCTATTTCTGATACATCCTCTATTATCTCTAACCGTTGTTGGATAAGACTATTGACCTTTAGGTTAAATAATTTATGCAATGCTAATAATACACAATATAGAATTTTTTCAGCTTTCCAATCCCTTGATTTGCTTATTAGAAGCTGCCAGTTAATACTTTCACACTTCAGAATAAGGTAAACATCTAATAAGTGCAGAATTTTCTGAGTAAATTTATCACCGGCGATATGAATGCATAAATGTAATATTAAATTTTCAATCGACATTTCAAACGATTTTTGATTGAGCAAAGAAGTTTCCGAACAAGTGCTCCATACATTACTCAAGTCAACTTTTACATTTTTCAAATAGTAGTCATCGTCAGCAAAAAGAGTAAAGTGGAGTTCTAGAGGAATATTGTTTTTTGAAAAGCATTGGGGGATATGTCTCAGATTATTAATATATAAATCATAATCGTATATTTCTGTTTTTTTTATGAAACCAATTTTATCAAGTATTTCTAATGATCTTTTAACATCTTCACTTTTAACTAAAAGATCAATATCGCACATAGGCCTCAAAACAGGATTTTTATAATACTTTTCTGCCAGGTAAATACCTTTTAAAGGTATTGCATCAATATTTTCTTTATTGAATTCTGATAGAATATTTTTAATGTCATGAGCTCTTTTTAAATACTGTGAAGATGAAGCAATGTAGTTCTGCTGCAGTTTGTTAGTTATTCCAGAAGAAACATTTAAATCATTTTGTTTAACAACTGAATAGAATAAAGGACAAAGGTTATATGATAATAAAAAATTATAAATATAATCCCAGTCTGCAGAGGCTATTTCATTAAACGAATTAACTAATTCAGTTTTATCATTACAACTAATTATTTTACAAATTGTTTTTTTTAGCTCAAAATTATCCAAATTTATGCCTCTGGGAAATGGGTGATATATTAAGAATCTTATTAATATTGCTGTTTCAAAACAGTCTAAAAGTTTTTTTACAAGAAAACCTAAGTTATAATTTGAAATAGTTGCTTCTTAAATGTTTAATATCTACAAACAAGAAATAATTGCTTATTAAGTGGAGAGCGTTTTTTATGAAAGCTTATATTAAAAGAATAATTGAACTTAGAAAATCGAAGAAATTATCGATTAATAGATTTGCCGAGCTTCTTGGAGTGTCTACCAGGACAATATATAATTGGGAAAATGGTAAATCCCAACCAAGTAAAACAGATCTAATGGCAATTGCTCATTTACTCAATATAAGGTTAACTGATGTTTCCAGTTATAAAGAGACATCTTTTTTTTATACAAAACCCATTCTTCAGAAAAATACTCTTGATGAAAGCTCTAAGTTGCTACAAAACTTAATAAATGACAGAAATTGCGGTGAACATAGAAAACTCCTTCCACTGCTCAATGCCGGAAATGAAATTAGTAGATTGTCAAAAGAAAATATGAAATTAACACAAAAAGTCTCTAGGTTAAGACTCCTGTTGGAAAATATAGATACTGCTGTTTATACAAAAAACACAAAGAGGATAATAACATATTTTAATAGTGCTTTTATAAACTTACTCTCGATTAATTACAATGAGGAGGATTTACTAGGCAATAAATTTTCAGATCTGTTTGCAAAGGGAGAATATGAAAGTATTCTGAAGCTTGAAAATGAGGCTTTTAAAGGCAAATATATTGCTAACAAACTGGTAAGAATGCCATTTATTGACGTTAATAGTAGTTTCTCCGTTTCAATAAGACCAATAACCAATAGCAGAGATAATATTGAAGAAATTATAGTTACCTTGAAACACTTTAAAGGTGGAAGCTAATAATACTGCCAATTTGTTAGTATAGGAATTTGCTCGTGAAGCATTAATTTCCAATGTTTTAAAGTTATCAGGTTTTTTGTTATAAAGTTATAAGATATAAAAGCATATGGGGTCATTTTAATGTTAGCACTTTTCAACCTGATGACTTTAAATTCGTATGCAGTGCGCGTTAACTAGTCATAGCAGCTTTATAGTTATCCATGAATTGCTCCAGTTCCAGAGCAGCATTTTCCCAGCTTTCTGTAGCAATGTCAAGTTCATAGTCAATTTCTTTGAGCCTTCTGCTCATTAACGGAAGGTCAGAAGAGTTTGGATTATTTATTAACTTTTTATGAAGTTCTTCTTTTTCTGAATCAAGCTTTTCTACTTCATGCTCAAGCCTGCTTACCTTTTTTTCATGTTGCTGTTTTTTAAAATTATATTTCTGCCTTATTTCAGCTTTTTGGCGACGCTTTAATTTTTTGTCATTGCCGGATGATTCGATTGATTGAGGTTCATTTGTGTTTTCAGTTGTTTTATAGGTTTCAGCCTTTTTCTTAAGGTAATAACTATACCCCCCAAAGTATTTTGTTATTCCAGGCGGGGTCATTGCAATAACTGTAGTCGCAACATTTCTGATAAATTCAATATCATGACTTACAATACAAACTGTTCCTTTATATTTTTTTAAAACTTCCTGTAGGTTTTCCCGTGCATGAATGTCCAGATGAGTCGTAGGTTCATCCAGTATTAGAAAATTAGGAGGGTTGGCGAAAATTCGGGCAAAAAGTAGGCGAATTTTTTCGCCACCACTTAAAACTTTGCACTGTTTATCGACATTTTCATCTGAAAAGCCAAAATTACCTAGAAGAGAACGGATATTTGCAGAATTTTTTGATGCGGACCTAACCGTGTCATAAACAGTTGATTCGGGGGAAAGAATTTCACCAAACTCCTGAGCCTGGTATCCCCTTATAACATTAAATCCGAGTACCTGTTTTCCTGATGACAGCGGGATCTGTCCGGCCAGCATACGTAAAAGTGTTGTTTTTCCTGTTCCATTGTAACCGACAATACCAATTTTCTCTCCTCTTTCAATTCTAAAATTTATATTTTTCAAAACCCATACGTTATTGTTATAAGTCAAACCGCTGTCTTCCATACGAATAATTTCATTACCGCATTTAGGTGGGGGAGGGAGTTGAAGCTTTCCTGTGTAGCTGAGTTTACTTGACAGTTCTATTCTATCAAGTTTATCAAGCATCTTAATTCTACTTTGTACCTGGTTTGCTTTAGATGCTTTGTACTTAAACCTATCAACAAATTTTTCAATCTGCTCAATCTTTTTATCCTGATTTATTTTTCGGGCTTCAAGGTGCTGTTTTCTGTTTTCTCTCTCACACATGTAATAATCATAATCTCCAGCGTAACGTGTTACTTTGCCAAGATTAACTTCAAAAGTGATACTGGTAAGTGTTTTAAGCAGATATCTATCATGTGAAATCAGCAGCAGGGTTCCCTGGTAGTTCCTTAGAAATTTTTGAAGCCATTCTATAGCAGGAATATCAAGGTAATTTGAAGGTTCGTCAAGCAGCAGAATAGCAGCATCGGAAATTAAGACTTTAGCTAGAGCGGCTCTCATTTGCCAGCCACCGCTGAATGTAGACATGGATGAAGAAAAAGAATCTGGAGAAAATCCAAGGCCAGTTAGAGCTGTTTCAGCTTTTTTACTGATACTGTAGCCGCCAAGATGCTCAAATTCTGATTGATATTTCCCGATTCTATTCAGAATTTTATGTTTCTCATTCAGTTCTAAAGTCCTTGAACTGAGTTCAATTTCGAGTTGCTTTATCTTCGCCTGTAGAGTTTTAAGTTCAGGAATAGCATTTTCAGTGTATTTGATTAGTGAAGAGGATGCATGACTAGTATCAAGGTGCTGCCGCAAATAGCCAATACGCTGATCTTTGGGGATAGCAATGAATCCTTTATCTGCATCTATATCCTCTCTAATCAGGCTGAATATTGTACTTTTACCCGAGCCGTTTGCACCGACAATGCCGACATGCTCTCCTTTGTTGATCCTGAAGCTGGTATCAATAAGTAATTCCTGAGCGCCAAAGCTTTTATATATATTTTGAAAATCAATCATACTTAATCTGAGTTATTCCTGATGAAGCCAAATTTAATTGTTTTAGTTTTAAATCTCAGTATTTCAAACCAGACTTCATCTACAGTATGAATTGAACCGTCTATATGCTTTACTTTATAAGCTAATGGAATATTTTTTCAGCAAATCTACCATAGGCTTTTTGAACCCTGCCGCGATCATCTTCAAGGATACGGCTATGCCAAAGTTTAGATGTTAAATTTTCGGCACTATAACCGACAACCTTTTCTATAGCATCTCCAATAAAAATTATTTTTTCTTCTGGAAGGATTTGTTTTATCCAGAAGACTCCGTTCAAATTATTCACAGAAGCTTTAAAGTATCTTAACAATTCTAAATTATGCAAATCGTCAGAAATATCTTTTACAAAACCGAAATAAAGGTCGTCGTTTACTTTGTATTCCCTATCCTTGATAGTTTTGACAGTACTATCTCGGTGGACAACCTGATAAATAGACTCTCTTGGAAATTTGTCTGTATTAAATTCTGCAGTCATACGTTCCCGATCTTCAGGATGGATACTGTTATCCCATATATACGGATCATCAACTAGTTCAGTATCAGAGAAACCTATTATATCTTCACATGCATTGCTGTTAATATAATGAAGTTTAAAATTTCTATCATTATGTTTATTTCTGCTTCCAATCCAAACTATTTCTTCAAATTTACCTATTACGCTATGCAAAAGATTTTTTTCAATTTCAGCTTCTTTTTCTTTTGTTATGTCTCTAATGGTTCCAAAAATAATGTTGTTATAATGTTGATCAGTATTTTTATATGCGCTGGATTCAACCCAGCGTATGGACCCGTCGGGGAGAATAATACGATATTGTGTTCTGCGGGGAAAATTATCTTTATTTTTTGTTATATCTGAAATCCTTTTTTGGTCATCGGGGTGTACAAGGTCCAGCCAGAGTTTATGATCGCGATAAAAATCATCCAGAGGTCTGCCATAAATTCTTGCCATGCTATTACTAACGAAAAGAAAATGTGGTACAGGTTTATTAGCTGTTATCCAAACAGCATCATTTAACTTATTAATAGTAAATTCCATCATTTTTCTACGCTTTTGTTCAGCTGAAAAGGCTGATATATCCTTAATACTGCAGATTATTCGTGTAACTTTTTCATCGTCGTTAAAAGCTGGATATACAGATAAAACGCCACGTTTGATTCCATTGCTTCCGGGAATAGTAATTTCACGGTCTACAATGCGGGCTCCCTTGAATAATACCTCTTTCTCTATTAGGAATAGTTCTTCAATATCCTTTGATGCAAAAAGTTCGTGATTGTTTTTGCCTATAAGCTCTTCAAGAGGAATATTTAAATATGATAGAAAGGAAACGTTTGCATCAATGAATCTGAGCTGAGTATCTTTTGTATAGATAAATGTATGAAGCGAATCAATAACTAGTTTTTGCCGATTATTAGCAATTTTTAGCATTTTAACTTCTGCCGTTAACTGTTCGAGCTCATTTCTTAAATTAAGAAGATAGGTTTGCTTTTCTAAAGGTAGATCTCCGGAGAACTCTCTATGAAGTTGTTCTAATGCCCCTAAAGAGTGATGGTAATAAGGGGTATCTGAGGTTGTAATATCCTTTAAATCTGAAATTTCACTAACGCTTACATCTAATAGTTGGGCCAGAATTCTTATGTCGGACTCTCCGGGATTTCGTTCTCCCTTTTCCCAGGCAAGCAGCGTTCTATAAGATTTGCCTATTTGTGAGGTTATTTTTTTTAAGGATATCGCCTTCCTTTTTCTAATTAACTTAAAATTTTCTTTGTTAAATTTCATATTATACACAAATGCTTGATATTAATAATAGTAGGTAAAAATGTAAAAAATTATTTTTATATTCAAGATAGTTTTCGATATATATTTGTACAAGTAGTAATCAGTTTATCTTTTGAGAATTTTTTTTGCTATATCGTAATATCTCTAGAAATTCTACCTATATATCTGTCTTCCATGTTTTCAATGGAAAATATTATTTCTTTTGTAACAGGTTTCTGTATAGTTATAGCATCAATAGAATTTTGTAAAGCGGTTTTGAGCAGGAGAGAATATTTTTCCTTTTTTT
>CAZGAI010000226.1:0-6523 GCA_964523175.1 uncultured Victivallales bacterium
GGATGAAGGTTCTGAAGAGCTAAATAACTGAACTCAATTTCATGCGGTTGCCCTGATATGTACCCTGTAGCCATAATCCGACATATACAGTAGAAAAGTTCTATCGAAGGCATAAGGGTCAAACCTATGTTTTATTGTTTTTCGTGCATAGCAAGTTTTAATTCCTGTTTTTCAATAATTTAAAGTTCAATTCATTTTCTTCCTTATTTATCTTATATTCCAAGATTATTTAAAAAACATCATCTTTTTAAATTTTCTTCCAAAAGTTCTCTAGATTCAAACGCGTTAATTAACACACAATTACCTTTATAAAAGTATAGCTAAAACGCGAAAGTTGAGTTAAAAATCACCTTTATAAATCAATATCCTTGTAGAGTTAAAGACAACCAGGAGCAAAACTCCTACATCGGCAATTACAGCCTCCCACATTGTCGCATAGCCAAACACAGCCAGTATTAGGAAAAAGAGTTTTACAGATAAAGCAAAGATAATATTCTGATATACAATTCTTTTGGTTTTTCTAGCAATATTAATCGCTTCAGCCAACTTTACGGGTTCATCATTCATCAAAACGATATCAGCGGACTCTATTGCTGCATCAGCTCCAAGCCCTCCCATTGCAACACCTACATCAGCCCTGGTTATTACAGGAGCATCATTAATACCATCACCTATAAAAACAACTTTTCCACCATCAGATACTTCATTTTCAATCTTTTCCAGTTCATCAACTTTCTGTCCCGGCATCAGTCCGGCATTTACTTCATCTATTGAGAGTTCTTTTCCAACAGCACCTGCAGCTGCCATGTTATCCCCGGATAATAATACCAGTCTTTCAACTCCCAGCTCTTTTAATGCTTTTATAGCTTCTTTTGCATCTTCCTTGATTTCATCTGAAATAACCAGGTACCCGGCAAATTTTTGATCAATTGAAATATATACTATTGTTCCTATTTCTTCCGCTTTTTCAAAATTGATATTAAATTTTTCAAGTAGTTTACTATTACCGCATAAAAGAAGTTTACCGTCAATTTCACCGGAGACTCCCATTCCTGACAATTCATTATAATTCAAAAGATTTTTACTGTCTACTGATCTGCTTGAGGCTTCTTTAATAGATATGGCTATTGGATGATTTGAAAAACTTTCGGCAATAGCAGCATATTCAATAAGTTCATCTTTTGTATAACCGTTTTTAACAACAATCTCGGTGACCTTAAATACACCTTTAGTAAGAGTTCCGGTTTTATCGAATACCACAGTTTTAACTTTATTCAAAGCCTCAATATAATTGCTGCCTTTTATCAGTATTCCTCTTTTAGATGCAGCCCCTAAGCCGCCAAAGAATGTCAGAGGTATTGAAATTACCAAAGCACATGGGCAGGAAATTACTAGAAATATCAGAGCTCTATATATCCATACACTAAACAATGCACTCGGAATAATAAGCGGCGGAAATACAGCTATAGCTACGGCTGCCAATACAACTACAGGTGTATACACCCTTGCAAATTTAGTAAAATAATTTTCTGTTTTCGACTTTTTACTGCCGGCATTTTGGACAAGTTCCAGAATTCTGGACACTGTTGATTCTGAAAAACTTTTTTCAACCTCAACGGTTAAAAGTCCGTTTATATTAATAAAACCACTGTAAATACTGTCTCCTGTTTTTATGTTTCTGGGTACAGACTCTCCGGTAATAGCCTTAGTATCTACGGTTGAGTTTCCATCAGTAACTTTACCGTCAAGAGGTACTCTTTCTCCTGGTTTTACAAGGATAAAATCACCTATACTAACGTCATCCGGCGAGACCTTTTTGATACTCCCATTTAACTTTAGGTTGGCATAATCAGGTTTTATGTCCATCAGAGCCTTAATCGATCTTCTAGATTTATCTACTGCCTTATTTTCCAGATACTGCCCTATTTTGTATAAAAACATTACAGCAACAGCTTCCCAGTATTCACCCACACAAAAAGCTCCAACCGTAGCTATTGACATTAGAAAGTTTTCATCAAAGACTCTCCCTGCAAAAATATTTCTAACTGCCTTCAGTACAATATCAGAACCTATAAACAAAAAAGCCACTATATAAAAAGTAAGTTGAAGAGTAAAAGGATTCCTGATGATAAGCGCTAAAATTAAAAATAGAACTCCAATAAAAAATGCTACCAGCTTTTTTTTCTCTTTCTTTCTTTCAAGGAGTTCATTATTATCTAAATCCTCAGATTTAACTTTCCCTTTTACATATGCCTCTGCACCGTTTTCTATTTTTGGTATTAACTCGATAATCTTTGAAATAGTTTCCTCAACATTAACTGATTCTTTAACATAAACAGTCAGTACCTTGTCAATTACATTCATTAATACACTGGAAACCCCATCCAAAGCGGCAACTTTTTTTTCTATTTTTCCAAGACAGTCGGGACAATCAACACCCCGAATAATTAATTCCTTTTTAAGCATATCTTTATTTTTCATATCGAACAATTCCTCCTTTGGATATGATCAAACCCTGCATTAATGATTTGATGTATATGTTCATCACTGAGTGAATAGTAAACATATTTTCCAACTTTTCTATATTTCACAAGTCTCATTGCTTTGAGCAGTTTTAAATGATGCGATATTGCTGGCTGGGTCATATTAAGCAAATGGACTATATCACAAACGCACAACTCTGACAAGGCGAGCAGTTTTAAAATTCTTAGACGCGTTGTGTCAGAAAAAGCCTTGAAAAACTCAGATGATTCTACAAAGTCACATTCATCAGGCATTTCTTCTTTAACTCTTTCAACTTTATTGTCACTTATACAGTCGTTTTCACAATACTCTAATTTTATATTTTTATTCATAAATATCGAGCCTTAAATGATTATTTTTAATAACATATAAATACATACTTATATATTTATATGTTATTTCATAGAAATCAAACCAATTTTCTGTAAAATAGTTTAAAAAATCATGTTGTTATATCATATGATTCATCTTAATATATAATTATATGTTTTTATGTACAAAAAATACTCTTATAACTTATAAAGTAACCGCATTCGCATTAATTAAAAAAAGTACATATTTAAGGTAGGCTTTGCCCATAATCAAAAAGCTATTGTCTTTTAGCCTTTGGCTATTGGTATTGCAAACAGCACGTCAAATTACAAATAAATTCCAAGAATAAAATTCAGAACTTGTTCACCGAAGCAAGATGCGCAGAAGGATATCGAAACAAGCAGAGAACTGAATACCTGATCAACAAGTCAGTACAATAGATATTCGAAAAACATTTTTTGTTTGAAGTTTTAATAATTGTGTTTTGTAATTTGTTCTTTTTACCGTAAAAGTCAAGCTTTGTTGAGCCCTCCAGTCAAAATGGAGGCTTACCATTATTATAATTATACGCTATTTTGGCAACTATATATTCATAATTTATTAACAACTGCCTTGACAGGTATACATTGATTAAAGCACCATCTTCAGATATTGGATAAAATTATATAGATAAACATTAATATACGGAGGAAAGATGAAATTGACAAAGTCCACTAAATTCAGCTGGATAATAGCTCAGCTACTAATAATCTGTATTTTAGGAATGCTCAGTGGCTGTAAAGGAAAGGAGGAGGTTAAAGGAGCACCTCCGGAAGTTATTGTAACAGCAGCATTTAGTAAAAATGTTACAGAGACGTTGCAGGTTGTTGGTCAGATTGTACCAAAAGAGAGCGCAGACTTAGTAGCTAGAGTTAGGGGTTTTCTTATAAAGAGACTCTTTCATGAAGGGAGTTTTGTCAGAAAAGGTGAACTGCTTTTTCAAATTGAAAGAACTGAATATGAGGCCAATGTTGAGTCTGCTGAAGCAAAACTGGACACAGCTAAAGCCAACTATAAAAATGATTCTATAGACTATGAACGCCAGAAATATCTTGCCAATAAAAATGCAGTGGCCCAAAGAATTTATGAAAAGGCATCTGCCCAAAAAGCTATCTCAGCTGCCAGCATTTTATCAGCAAATGCCGCGTTAAAGGAAGCTAAGTTACAACTAAGCTATACTGATGTTATATCCCCGTATAATGGAAGAATCGGCCTGGCAAAATACAGCGTAGGCAATGTTGTAGGAAACTTTGGATCCTCAAATGATTCTCTGGCACGTGTAGTAATGGTTGATCCAATCCAGGTTGAGTTTAATATTACTGAGTCTTTCATAACTACTCTTCTTCAGGAAATGTACAAAGGCAAAAGAAGACCCGACCCAAAAAGCAATAAGAAACCATCTGTGAAAGATGTAGTAATTAAACTTATACTTTCAAATGGAACTGAATATCCTAAAGAAGGCAGCATAGATTTTATGGATAATGTAATAAATCCAATGACAGGAACTATAACACTGCGTGCTATTTTCAAAAATCCCAAAGCTATTCTTATACCCGGAGCCTATGTAATGGTAAAACTACAGGAGCGCAAGAAAGTCGATGCACTATTAATACCACAGGCTGCAATCCAGGATGACCAAACCGGCAAGTATGTTATGTATGTCAACGAAAAAAATGAAGCAACTAAAAGAAATATTACGGTTGGAAGTATATACAGCACAGATATTGTTGTACTAAGTGGATTAAAGAAAGGTGATAGAGTTATCAGAGAGGGACTTCAAAAAGTCAGGGAAGGCATCGTTGTTAATCCAATAATAAAAAAAGAAGAAATGCCAAAAGAGCAGAAAAAAACCAATGCCAATCCTCCAGGCTCAACAACTCCGGCAACCTCTACAACTTCAACTAAAAACACTAAACCTGAACAACAGGATAGCCAAAACAGTAAACCCTCAACACCTCCTAAACTCGATAAAGCAAAGAGTACAGCACCAGTCAAGGAAGAAAAACCCCAAAAGAAAAATACAAACCAGGGTTAATATAATATGATTAGTAAATTTTTTATTCACAGGCCGAAGTTTGCATTTGTTATATCAATACTCTTCTGTATTGCCGGTTATATTGCTATTAAAGCATTACCCGTAGCACAATATCCTGATATTGTACCGCCGATGGTTACTGTAACAGCAAACTATCCCGGAGCCAATGCATCTACTGTCGAAACAACTGTTATAACCCCTATAGAGCAGCAGGTTAACGGAGTGAAGAATATGATATATATGTCATCTCAGAGCTCCAATGACGGATCAGCTTCAATCAATATTTCTTTTAATATTGGAACAGACCCCGATATGAATACAGTTAATACACAGAATCGTGTATCAATTGCTCTGCCTCAGCTCCCGGAAGAAGTAAGGCAGCAGGGTGTGACTGTCAAACAGAGATCTACCCAGATGCTTCTGATAATGAATGTTATATCTCCTACAGGCAAGTATGATCAAATATTCTTAAGTAATTTTGCCTCTTTAAACTTAAAAGATGAAATGGCTAGAATCCCAGGTGTTGGTGATGCCCAGGTACTTGGTGCTCAGGATTACTCGATGAGAGTCTGGCTTAACCCTGATAAAATGACAAGTCTAAAGATTTCAACTGAAGAGGTTATTGCTGCAATTAGAGAGCAGAATATCCAGGTTCCCGCAGGCCAGATAGGAGCTGCCCCAAGCGGCCCTGATCAGCAGTTTCAATATACTATTCAGACTAAAGGCAGACTTTCAGATGTTAAAGAGTTTGAAGAAATCATTATTCGAGCAAACAATGATGGGTCTGTTGTAACAATTAGAGATATTGCACGAGTAGAACTTGGCGCTGCAACTTATGCAGCCTTCGGACAGCTTAATGGTAAACCTTCTGCAAACCTTGCAATATACCAGCTTCCCGGTGCCAATGCACTGCAAGTAGCAAATGCATGTAAAGCTAGACTTAAAGAGCTTAAAAAAAGATTTGATAAAGATATTGACTGCGTCGTTCTTTATGATACAACAGATTTTGTTAATGCATCTATTCACGAGGTGGTTGAAACCCTATACATCGCAGTAATACTTGTTATTCTCGTTGTTTTTATATTTCTTCAGGACTGGCGTTCTGTTCTTATACCCACAATTGCTATCCCGGTTTCACTGATCGGTACATTTGCATTTATGCTGGCATTAGGGTATAGCATTAATACAGTTTCTCTTTTCGGGCTTATTCTCGCAATTGGTATAATTGTAGACGATGCCATAATTGTTGTTGAAAATGTAAACAGGATTATGGAGGAGGAAGGATTAGACTCTGTTGCTGCAACAGAGAAGTCCATGGATCAGGTTACTGCCCCTGTAATTGCTACCACCCTTGTTTTAATGGCGGTTTTTGTTCCTGTTGCCTTTTTGCCCGGAATTACCGGAGAACTTTACAGGCAATTTGCTGTAACTATTTCAATATCTGTTCTTATATCTTCAATCAATGCACTTACACTTAGTCCGGCTCTATGTGCATCGCTATTAAAACATGGTAATAAAAAGAAATTCATTCTCTTTGTATGGTTTGATAAGTTTTTTGACTGGTTAACAAGAAGATACAATAAATATGTTTCTTTAACTACTAGAAAAGTATCT
>CAZGAI010000227.1:0-6521 GCA_964523175.1 uncultured Victivallales bacterium
CCAGTTTTTTTGCCTTTATTTGCGATTATAGGACATATGTCCGAATCGTAAATCATCTTTTTTGGGGGAAATCAATAGCTGAAAAACTTACAAAATAGGACTAACTTATCTAATTTAATGTAAGTTGCTGGAATTACTGAAAGACTATAAATCTAAAAAAATATTTAAAATACTTTGTAAGTTTATTTTTCAGAGAGGTCTTAATTACTAATTTTAATATCAACATTATTTATACACTGTGAGGTGCTTGCAAAAATCACTGCGTGATGGTTTTGACAGAGCAAAACCCTCCAGTTGCGAATTCAAAATGGAAGGAAACGTTCCGTCGTTTCCTAACACAGTAGGTATTTTGCAATTACCTCACTGCATATATAAAAAATAATTCAATCCAATCATCAAAATCATTGGGTTCAAGTAACCTAAATCTTAATCGATCTGTTTCTTGTCCATCGAGTAGATATTGCATAATTATTCCTTCATAAATATAATTTTCTTTAAGGTTTTGTTATGAAATAGTCGGGGCACGGTGTTACTCAGGACTTATATTAAGATTACGCCTGAAAAACAGGATATTACTTTTTTAAAAGGACTGTGAAAGTTTATCTTTAAGGCCGGAATCTCGTTCAGTCTTTCTTAATACTGCTTTTGACAGAATATCATCATTCGCCCATATTTCGCAATATTTTTTAGCTCTGGTTATACCTGTATAAATTAGTTCTTTTGTTAAAAGCGGAGAATCATTTTCAGGTAGTATCATCAGTACCTTCTGAAATCCTGAACCCTGTGATTTATGAATTGTCATAGCATAAACCTCATCATGTGCCGGTAATGAAGAAATTGAGATAGGCCTTAGTTTTTCGTTATTTAAATGGGGGAAATAGGCTTTGTAATTTTCATCTTTATCCGGCCATATCAGGCCTATATCACCGTTATAAAGTTCAAACTGGGAGTTATTTTCTGTTATCATAACGGGTGCACCTTTTCCAAGGCGTTCCGGTCCTAAAAGTAAATTATGAATTATATTGTTAATATTTTTAACTCCGTATTTTCCGACATAATGTGAGCAAAGAATTCTGAATTCAGAAAATATTCGATATGCTCTTTCTACAGTTTCGGCATTTAAGTAATCTCGAAATTTAATAGCATTATCATTGATTTTCAGTGTGACATTGTCAATGTAGTTTCTAATTTTAGATTCAATATCAAGAATTGATGGAGATTTTAGAAGACTTAGTTCATCTGATAAATTATGAGCTGTTTTCAGTATTTGTTCTTTGCTCAGGTTGTCATTAATAGCATTTTTAAGGAGTCCAATGCCTTTTGTGTCATCAAAACGATGGCTTTTCTTAAGTAAAACAACACTGTTTGTCAAGCAGGTATTTCTCTGTACTTGTGTCAATAAACGATTATTTTCTGTTTGAATAGATTTAAAAACATTGCAGAAATCAGAGGAAAAACAGTTAGGTTCTGATACTTCACAAATATTTGCAAGTACCGCACCGGCTTCGACTGATGCCAACTGATCTTTATCTCCAAGTAATATTACACGAGCTGATTTTGGTATTGCATCCATAAGTTTAGCAAATAGAGTAAGTGAAACCATTGATGCTTCATCAATAATTATAATATCAGCCTGTATTGGATTATTTTTATTGCGACGAAAATGGGGTGTCAATCTTATTCCCTCAAGCAGGCGATGTATTGTGTAAGAATCCAGCTCTTTTAATTTTTGTAAAGTTGCAGGATACTTAGGATTGAGGTTAGGGAGTTCTTCCGCAATTGATTCTTTAAGGCGTCCGGCAGCTTTGCCTGTCGGAGCACATAACTTAATTTTTAAATCAGGCTCATTATCAAGAAGCATAGTTAGTATTGCTGAAACAACAGTTGTTTTTCCTGATCCGGGACCACCGGTAATAAGAGTAAAATCATTTACTAAGGCCGCAAAAATAGCTACTTGCTGCCAATCGACAGTAGCAGTCGGACTTTTCTTAAAATAACTAGAAACAGAAGAAATAGAGCCCTTAGAAAATGTATTAATTCTGTCCAGCTTAGTACTACATTTTTCTTTGATTAACTCTGCAAGTTGTGATTCATAGTTCCAATAACGATGCAGATATAATCTATTTGAGCTGTCAAGTATTAATGGTGTAAGGGCGTTACAGCTTACTGTCTTTGGAAATTCAGCTAGTTTTTCTCTCCATTCATCCAGTTGGGGCAGGGTTATTTGCGTAAGGGGAGTATTATAATACGTTCTTATGTTTTCATATACAGGAAATCTTGTTCCTGCTATTCGCCTTAAATCTATACAGATATGACTGTTCCGTAGAAAATAGCCTGCTACGGCAGCAGCAAGATATAAGAACGGTTCATCTTTTCCTGCAAGATTTATGATAAAATCCGCAAACTGCAGATCAATATCATGAAAACCGTCTCCACTTTTTAACTGTCTAATTTGTTCTATTTTCATGATAATATCCCAGCCAATTCCCTAATTAATTCCTTCTCCGGCCTGTCGTAGAAGATGCCTCTATCTGTGTCGTCTTCACAGACGCCACGTAGAAAGATATAATAGATTCCACCATAATGTTTGTCATAATCATAGTTTTTCATTGTCATGGATAGGTATTTATCCAACGCTACGGTATAAATCAGGTATTGTAGGTAATAGTGATGTCTGCCTATCTCTGCTTTTAGACCGTTCTGATCAAACCCTTCCGGTGATCCGTCTAGTTTATTGGATTTCCAGTCAACGATGTAAAAATTATTATTATGTCTGAACACAAGATCGATAAAACCGGTCATAAAACCAGTTACTAAGTGTTGATTCCAAACAATATTTTTGCTGTTAATTCCGAATTTTTTAGTAAAATCTATGAGGCAATCAGATATGCGGTCCGTAGTAAATCGTTTGTTAAGTGAAAAGTTGAATTCCATTTCTGACAGTTTATCAGAATTATCAATATATGATAATTTCAATTTGTTTTCCATGGATAACGTCGCATTCAATACATTTTTTACCATATTGATAACACAGGCTTCTTTTTCATAAACTTCAGCCTCGCTGTTTCCATTGTTCAGACTGTAAACAGTTAATTTTTCTTTTACTGTTTCTGCTATTACTTCATCATCGGCTTTGAAATTTAAATCTTCAAATATTTCATGCCAGCAGGTGCCTGTTTTAGCGCCGGCCAGAAAGTTGAAAATGTTTATGGACGAATCAGCAGGTATCTGAATATTTTCGGAAACTATATTGTCATTTTCATCATGATCTTTGGAGATGGCAATGTCCGGTTTGTAATTACCGGTATCATAAGGGGCTAGACTCGAAAAACTTGCAAACATCCAGGTATGATCAATGAGCTTTCCCGGGAATTTACGACAGGAAAAATTGTTTACTGAAGAACATTGGTTAGGATTGTATCTATGGGCTAAATTGGAAAATATTTCAGTCTCAGAAGTGTCAAGTTTAATATACTTTCTCTGGCCATCAGTTAAGTATGGAAATGGAACAGTATCTTTAGCAAGTTGTGCTATAGATTTTAAAGTTACAGCAACAGTACCTTTTCCATTTTTTATAGTTTCTTCATTAGAATAAAACTGGTAATCAAGGGCGCTTGTGTTTTTTGTGCTCCGGGCTCCAGTATGTCCCCATAATATATAACATATATATTTAGACCGGGTCAATGCAACGTACATGAGGCGAGTCAGTTCTTCAAGTGATTCGTCATAGCTTATGTTTTTGGCTGTTTCACTTCCGGAAATATCAAGAATGCATTTATACTCAGGGGAGAGGGTATCTTCAGGTGCCCGGCTTTCAGAATTTAATTCCCTACTGCTAAAATCGGGAGTTTCATGATACTTAAATACGGTTGATTTATCTTTATATGGAATAGCATTTTTATCCCATAGAAAAGGGCAGAACACAATGGGGAACTCAAGTCCTTTAGCTCTGAAAACCGTCATTATCTTAACTGCGTCATCATCGGTTTCAAGTCTTATTTCATATTCCTCTTTGTCATTGCGTGTTTCTGTATTTCTCTGTTTTGACAACCAGTATATAAGACCGTTTATTCCGAGCTTTGAATCTATTTCCTGCTGATGCAGGATCTCAGCTAAATGGAGAATATTAGTGAGTTTCCGTTCTCCTTCGATTTGACTCAGCAGTGTATTTTTAATGCTATATTCAACTGCAAAAGTGTTATACATTTCAATAAATGAGGTACTGAGCCATTTTTCATGATATTCCTTGAAATTTGAATATATGCTGTCAAGAGCAGTATTTGACTCAGTATCATTAGCTGCAATGATATCAGCGATATCATTTATGGAATACCCCATGATATCAGTAAGCATAGCACCTTTTAGGATTTTGGTGTTTGTCGGTTCGGCTATTGCTCTTAACACATACTCTAAATGTTCGGCTTCAATTGAATCAAAAACTGAACCTGTCGCCTGTATAACAGCCGGAATATTGAGTTTGTTGAGTTCAGGCTGGAGTAATCTTGCCTGATGATGAGTGGTAACCAGAACTGCTATATCTTTTGGTAGTATTTTTCTTTTTACTTCATTATCAGTAATCGTGATTAAATTGTTTGTAAGAAGTTCATATATTTCAGAAGAAGTTCGAGTGCAGCATGCCTGCCTTAATTTTTCCGTATTATAGGTGCCGGGCAGATATAATAATTTTAGAGGTTGAGGGTCCGGTAGTGCATCAATACTGAAATTATCGTTTTTTTTATCTGAATCAACATTAATAAAGTCAATTGCTTTAGTAACAAACGGCACATAAGATGGCTCGTTTTTTCCGTAAAAGGAATTTATAGCATTTACCATATTTGGGCTTGAGCGCCAGTTTTTATCTAAAGTAAAAACTTCTCCGGTTTTACGAATATAATCTTTAGCTTTACGGTAAGTAAAAATATCTCCACCGCGAAAACCGTATATAGCCTGTTTGGGGTCACCTACAACAAAAAGAGGTTTGTCGCTGTCAATAAAAATTTTTCTAAATATGTTGTACTGTATTGAATCAGTATCCTGGAATTCATCTATTAGGGCAGCATTGAACTGTTTTTGGATCATGGGAAGTAGCGGGCTTTTGCTATTGTTAACATATTCTTCGACTCTGGTCAGAAGATCATTGAAAGTTTGAATATTAAGTTCTGTTTTTCTTTTCTCATATTCACTGTCAAAATAGACACGGCATCTATGTCTTATTAGAGTGCCAAAACTTTTAAACAGTTTTTTGTTTGCTGTTAATTCTGAACAATCTCTAAAAAAGGGATGTTGCGGTGAAATTTCTCCTGCTTTTTTCCCAGCTGCAGTAAATGCTTTATCAATGTTTTCCTGTGTAATTTTTTCTATTTCGGGAAAGGTAGTATTATTGAATATACCCTGAAGAAACAGTTCTGTATTGAAACATATTTTTTCAATCTGTAAAGGCTTGAATGTTTTTTGGTTCAGATAAGGATTTTTCAAAAGCTCTAATATTGCGTCACGGTCCCAGTGACCTTTCATCTTATAAAAAATTTCCCTGATTACAGTGGTACAGTCCCGTGTAATTTTCTTCGGTTCAATTTCCACATCTCCTTTATTAGTGAAGTTTTTAACAAAAGAAATGAGTGTTTTAATAGTAATTTCATTGTATTTTATTAAGGCGGTATTAAATGAATCTACATTATAAGATTCACGACGCCAGAAATCTTCTACAATGTCCTGTAAAATCGGTGCTATATCTTTTTCAAGCTCAACATTGAATAGAATACCGCTTTCAAAGGAGTAATCATTCAGCATTTTTCTGCAGAAACCATGTATCGTGTAGATAGCAGCATTATCAAAATCCCTGATAGCTAATGCCAGACGGTTTTTTCTAGTTTTCAAATCAACTTCATATTTACAACCAGACTTATCAATATAGTAACCTTGAGAACTCAGTTTTATTATTTCTTCGGATGCACTGCCTTTTTGGTAATATAAATTTATTTCATTCAGAATAGACCTGATTCTGTCTTTCAGTTCTTTTGCAGAAGCATCGGTAAATGTTACAACAAGGATAGAGTCAACACTGAACCCTTTAAGGAGTATTAATCTGGCATAAAGGTTCTGTATGTTATAAGTTTTTCCAGTACCGGCGCTGGCTTCAATTACATTGACATTATCAAGACAGCAGAGGAGGGAATTAAATTTTCTGTGTTTATCCATATTTTCTAAATTCTAATTTCTCAATTTAAAATTATTCAACATCTTCCTCTACCCAATATTTTGAGAATATTTTTTTTGCATAATAATCAAAATCAATAGTAGTAAGTATGTTTTCATCGAAGCAGAGTTTAATGTACGGGTCTTCTATTTCTCCATTTTTGTTATATTCATTGCTAAGAAATGTTTTTTGGGCCTTATCTAGTTTATTTTTCTTGTCGGTTGCGTATTTATAAGAAGTATTTGGAAAAAATGGCAATGGTTTAACTAATCCGCTTTTATATATTTTTATTATTTCAGTCAGTATGCCCAGAGCCTCTTTCTCG
>CAZGAI010000228.1:0-6485 GCA_964523175.1 uncultured Victivallales bacterium
ATAATTTGAGATTACAATTCACATTGCTGCATTTTCATTCAGTTTCAGTATAGATTCGTCAGTTAGATGTAGTACATCTTTGGCATCATGTGGATGAACATTCTCGATATTAACTTCCGGTTTCTGTAAAGTCAGTGCATGAGTGTGAGAAGTCAGCTTTCTTGTTTTACAGAAAGGGTTGTAATATAGAACTGAACCAAGTTTATTATTTATATCTTTGAGGTCTTTATCCTGTGGGTCACTGACAACACCAATAAATGCAATATTCACATTATTTTCTTTAATATCATTTTCATCATAATATTTATCTTTATGATCAAAAATACATTCCTTTTCAATAGGAGAATGAGTTACACTAATAGTTCTGCAATAGCTCAACTCAGCACAGCCTGCAACAGTAAACGGTCTTTTAATTTTGTTGAATAAAATTTCATAAAACTCATCAAAGGATATACCTTGATACAAAGAACAATAATCTCCTACATAGCTTGCCCCGCATAAATGCGGTACCAAAAACATGCCCGGAGTAACAAATTCAGGCCCCCACATCAGGTGATCTCTTTCGTTTCTTGTTGGGTCGGTTCGACTTGAGTATATCAAGCCGTTCATTATAATGCATTCACCTATATTATAAATCCCCTAGGGCGTCCCTGCCTCAAAGCCGTATTTAAATTCATCAGCCATAAAACGCCGATTTCTTAAATTAAAGCTAAAAGAAGCTATTATTTTAAATAAAATAACCCATAACAACTTTATTATCTGCACTAAAATAGTTTTCCTTTATTTTAAAAAAATTTTTGACCATAATTTACTTTAATCTAATTTAAAGATCTCATGGAGTATATTTTAAAAATAGTAGTACAGTATTTCAGGAAAAAAAAGAACTATGAGAGAAAGAATATCAACTATGAAAGCGTTGCTGTTAATTGGACACGGAAGCAAAAGAGAAGAAGCTAATGATGAGATTACAGGATTCACAGATGAATTAGGTAAACTCGCATCTGATAAATTTCAAATAACCAAATGTGCTTTTCTGGAGTTCACTGAACCAACTATCGAGATGCAGCTTAATGATATTATTGCTTTTGGCTGCAAAGAAGTTGTTGTCTTTCCATATTTCATTTCATTGGGCAAGCATGTTTTAAACGATATTCCCGAGAAAATATCTGTTTATAAAAACAAATACCCAGATGTTAAATTCTTAATTTCAGGACATTTAGGCAGTATACCTACTTTAAAAAAGTTAATTTCGAATTTTCTCTAAATTATAACAAAACAAATTAATGAAAAAGAAAGATCAAAAACATGAATTGGTATTTAGAGCCTCTTAAAAAATATGCAGTCTTCACTGGAAGAGCAAGAAGGAAAGAATTCTGGACTTTTACTATAGTTAATATAATTATTGGTATAATACTGATGAATATAGATAAATCCACCGGAACCTACGTTTATGTTCAATATACTAATGGTTACGGCTATGACTATGGGTGGATTCATGCCATCTTTTCTCTAGCTGTTTTTATTCCAGGAATAGCAGTAATGGTTAGACGGCTCCATGATACAAGCCGAAGCGGTTTTCTTATTTTGCTCGCCCTTATTCCAATCATTGGCTTTATCATACTTCTTATCTTTATGCTGCTCGACAGCACGCCGGCTAAAAATCAGTATGGTAGATATTCAAAAAATGACTAAAATCTCAGGCAACAAATAACAAAATTGAAATCCGAAACTTTAGCAATAAAATATTAAGGAGTATTTAAAATGGCTATATGGGGTAAAATAATTTGTGGCGGTATTGGTGCAGCCATCGGAGGCCCTGTCGGAGCACTTATCGGTGCATGTGCAGGACATGTTTTATTTGACAGCGGAAGAGCTATAGAGCAAAGGAGAAATTTTACTAGAAAGGATCAGACTCAAGTAGCGTATTTCGCCTGCTTCTTCGCCTGCATTGCAAAGATAATGAAAGCTGACGGCGTTGTTAGCAAAGAAGAGGTAGCATGTTTAAATAAGCTGATCCGGGAAGACATTCAGATGGATCCAGAAGGGAGAAAGTTTGCTCTTGAAATTATCAGAAGAGCAAAGGATGATAATGTCTCTGCTTTTACTTATATCAGCCAGCTTGCTCAAATCATAAATTATGACAAAGATTTAGGTATGGCTTTTACCACAGCTTTCCATAAACTGGCTATGGCGGATAACTTTCTTCACCCTATGGAGAAAAAAATTCTTTATTACGCAGAAGAAGCTTTCAGACTGAATCCCGGAACAGTAGACAGGCTAATTAAAAATATTACTAAATATTCTGTTCCCGACTTGAGAAATTCATATAAAATTTTAGATTGTAAACCCGATATGAGCGTCAATGAAATAAAAAAAGCTTATAGAAAAAAATGTCTTGAATTTCACCCTGATCGAATCGTCAGCAAAGGATTACCCGAAGAATTCTTAAAATTTTCCAATGAACAGATGGTTAAAATCCATGACGCATATCAAACAGTTATGAAAGCCAGAAATAGGTGAGAAGAAAAATAATTTAGAAATTAGAATTTACAATTTTTCATCCGCCATTTTATCCATCGGAGCTTTAGCGTAGTTGGAAGCTAGCTAGAGCGAAGGAGGGAGAATTTAGAAAACAATTTAAATTCCAGCAATGTTAGGTTTACATAATAAAATTTCAAAAAATTTGTGTTGTTGATATTGAAGAACTTCAACATTCTTCAACCAAAGAATTGGTGCAGTATTCTGAGTTGCCGCTTTCATTCTATAATACAAATCCTGATACAGCAGAAGCTTTGATTTGTTTACTTGGAGATGCCGACTGCCTTTTAGTCAGTGTTAGTGTTAGCATACCTGAAATAGTATTTAAAGAGTGTCCAAACCTGAAATATGTTGGAGTATTTGCCAGAGCATTATCAAGAGTGGATATAAATGCAGCAAAACAAAATAATGTCATTGTTACTAATATTGTAAATTGGTGTGACTGGGAAACAGCTGAATTTGTTATTGCCTCTATTCTTTACGTCTTCAGAGCTTTAGGAAACAAGCATTGGATAGAAGCTCCGCAGAGTTTGAAGGGAAAACAGCTTGGTATTATTGGCCTTGGGGAAGTAGGAATTCAAGTTGCTGAATTTGCAAAAACTTTCGGAATGAAAATTGCTTATCATAACCGAAGAGAAAGAAGTGGAGCAAAAGAACTCGGTCTTGAGTATATGAACCTTAAAACCTTGATGAGAACCAGTGATATTATTTCTCTTCATGTCCCTCCAGACAGTAAAATAGTGGAAAAAGAAGAGTTTTCGGTGACATCAGATAAAGCTGTTTTAGTTAACACTTCTGTCGGAGAGGTAATGGACACAAAAGCTTTTGCAAATTGGATCAGCAAACGAAGCCATTTTGCAGTATTTGACAGAATCGCAGGTGATGAAATCCAACCTTTAAAAGATTTATCAAACATCTATATTGCAGATGTTAACGCATATCTGACACTAGGTGTTAAAGAGCGACGAATCAGGAGACTTTTAGATAACGTTAAATATTATATAAAATAGGAAATAATTTTTTTGCTGTTGAGATATTTAATATTGTTAAAATGTTCATGTTGATTTCCCCATATTGAACGTATAAGTCCCAGGAAGTTGGAACGATTATAAAGTTCTGGAGATTCAAGAGCAACGCTGCTTAACATTTGAGAAAAAACCATTTTTGAATCTCTAGGCAAATCTAAATGTTTTCCTAAAAGTTTAGCTTCTATTCTACGAATTAAAAACGGGTCTTCGAATAGCCCTCTGGCAACCGTAATCCCCTGGCAGCCGCTATCGAGGTACATTTTTCCAGCCCTCTCCAAAGAAAAAATATCTCCACTCGCTATAATTGGAATTGATGAATCAAGTTTAACAGCTCTACTGATTCTTTCAGTTCCATTATCTACAGTTTTATATCTCTCAACCGCTGTTCTGAAGTGAAGCATTATAAAATCAATATCGGAACTGCTTAATCTGGGAATAATCTTTTCAATCTCATTTGAGGAGGTAACGCCCATCCTTAATTTTAAACTAATCGAAATATTTGGATTTTTTTGGCGAATTGAATCTATAATTTTATGCATACGCTCAGGTTGATTTAAAAGTCCAGCACCGGAATTACTCGTAAGAACCGTATTGCTTGGACATGCAAAATTAATATTAATCCCGGCTATGTTCAAGTGGGAAAGCTGTTCAGAAGCAGCGGCTAATACTTCAGGATTATTTCCCAAAAGCTGTACAATAAAAGGTTTTTCGGAGCCTAAATAGTATTTAAGTTTCTTTTTCAGGATTGAGAGTCTGGGAGATGCTGTAGAAAGTCCTATAAATGGAGTTATCCAATAATCTACTAAATTCAATTCATTTACTGCACAGATAAATAGAGGACTCATTAACCCCATCATAGGGCCCGGCATTAACCTGTGAGGTAGAACAGTTCCTCCTCTAAGATTAATTGGTGTAAGCCAAATATGATTATTTGAACGCGCTCTTGTCAATTCATTACCCTTAATATATTTTAGTCTTTTAAGCTCGCTGATTTACATTATTGTAGATTAACATATAGAAAACAAACTTCTGTACAAATAAAATATATTCTTTAAAATAAAATATTAAAGGTTTGAGGCTGTATAAAATTATTTTTAATTAATTTTCAAAAGTTGATTTGCAAAAAAACAGAACCTCTGTATATTCATTCTCGCGTTGATTAGGAAGCCATGAGAATGGTGGATAATAACGGAAGATTCTGAGATGAAAATTGAAGAATCCCTGGCATGGGTAACCATGTGGAGCAAAGCTGAAATTATATACGTAAGTGTATATTTGAAGATTGTGAATCAAAGCTGAAAAGCTAAGATTCCCTATCATGAGAAACTGTGAGAGGTTCCAGAGTAGTTGATCTGTGAAAGCAGAGAGACTGACTCTTAGGATGAGCTGAAATGTGTATTGTGCCTTGAAACGGGAAACCTTGAAAAGGAAGAGGCGGGAAGGCTGAGAAATCAGCGTATAAGTTTCAGAATTTATTAGAGCAACGGCGTAAGCTAGTGCTACTGGATAAATCCGATGCAGGAAACTGCGTCAAAGGTAATTAACGCAGACCGAAAGGTATGCGGAAAAGACTGAAAAAGACAATATTACATAAGAGGCGGGTTGGTATAAGAAATTATATCGGCATCAGAAACACAAAACTTGAGATAGTCTCAAAGGCTGCGTAGTTTCGACATCTGATTCAAAGATGCAGAGTAATCTGCTGAAAGGAATAAGGTGTTACCCGGAGTTAGATATTTTGGTGAGCTGTAAAGCGTAAACCTCAAAAGGGTTAAAGAAATATCATTGCTGATTAATGTATTAAGGATGTTGAGAGACACTGTGAGCAATCACAGAAAAGGTTCTGAAACAGGTTCTGATAAACAATTGATGAATCTGAGTGGAGCAGAAATTAAAAGCTAACGCTGATAACAATGCTTTACTGAATCAGGTCATGTATGAAGGCTAATTGGCACGGGAAACTGTGCTGATTCCGGAATCGAAAGATGGATCGCAAGTGAAGTTGGAAGGTTTCGATGCTGGGTTTGACTAAACCAGAGCAATTTGGTTGAGCTGAAAACAGTTGCCGAGAGCTGTAGTAAGATTA
This sequence comes from uncultured Victivallales bacterium, assembly GCA_964523175.1. Taxonomy (GTDB): domain Bacteria; phylum Verrucomicrobiota; class Lentisphaeria; order Victivallales; family GWF2-38-69. The sequence goes on from CAZGAI010000228.1 coordinate 5,653, forward strand.
CGGCAGTTAGCGGAGGTCCAAGTCGCAAGGCAGGGATCACGGTATGAGAAATCATATCGTCCGGAAGCAGGAACTAAGGGGTAAACCTATGTTACTGAAAATGGAGCATTATGCGGAAATGATTCCTCTGTATAAGAAATTATTCAGAGATCCGGAATGTAAACTAGGATGCAAGTCTTAGGAAGAAGTACCGAGGCGGTTAGACAAAGATGTGAATGAAAGTTCATATACAAAGATAACGGCTTTTCAGAATCGGCAGTACTGAGCGAAAGCGAGGTCGGCCAAGGTTAGTTCGAACGGCTGAAACTTAAATGAAAAGGCGGTTCCTGAGACATGGACATGTCGGACTGACAGTTTCTCAATGTCCTTTTTTTATTTCTATTTTCGAATCTTCTGTACTTTGATCAATCAAACTCATAAAACAGGCTCAATTTTAGTATTTGGGCAATTGTAAATCTTTAGAGTAAGCTATTCTTTATCCTTGAATCCGTAAGCCTGTCTTATAACCCATCTGATTTTATTCGGATATTACTTTTTATGTGGAAAATCTGACCCAAAAAAAAATTGTGTTACGTAATGTTTAATAAGAGAACTGACCCAAAAAAAACTATGACTATAATTGAGCGGTCCCTGCCGCAGAGAAAATAGCAGGGATAGCTTTGCTGTGCCCAAATTCAAAAAAATGACTAAAAAAACTACTTCTCAAGGCAAAGAGTAACTGATAACAAGAAAAATAAAGAATTCTCTCAAAAAAAAAGAGCTTCATGAATTAAGCAGGTCTAAAAAAAAATATAAACATGAAGAACAAACTAAAATTATCAGTTCCATGAAAG
>CAZGAI010000229.1:0-6481 GCA_964523175.1 uncultured Victivallales bacterium
ATATTGCTATTGAAAGAATCAAACGTGAAGAATTGGCTGAATAACCTATTGATTTAGTATATGGGATTACAGCAGCAACCATAAGTGAACTGTCTTTAAAATTTATATAATTAGAAGAAATATATATTTTATGTCTGCCAAAATCTGTTAATGTACAAAGATCCTTCCTGTCAGATAAAAAATTCATCAGAAAACCTTGAAACTTCCTGATGTTAATATATGAATTCTTTTGATTGTCATGAAACGGGGAATATAAAAAATGTCTTTTTTTAACATCTACAAGAAAATATGAGACATGGTTTTTTTCTGTAATATTTTTATCTAGTTGAATAAGGTCTCCCAATTTGCCGATATCTATGTCAATTGAAAAATAACCAATTTTCTTTTTAGTATTATTGAAAACAGGTGTGATAATACTAATCCCTCTATATTTCAGCTCTGTCTTTTTAGGACGATAGCTGTCAAGTGGAATAGAAATAACTGTTTTATTTGTTTTCCGCACTTCTTTAAAATAATTTCGGAATGAAAAGTTGTTTCCGATTTCATCCGAATATTTTTTTGGGTAGGTGTATTTCAGTATACCTTTCGTGTCATAAAAACCAACGCCCATCCCATAACGATTCGTCTTTATGAGAAATTGGGCTGCTTTTTTCATGTCCTGCTCTGTAGGGAGCTGTTCGTTCTTGCATAAATTTGATGCAGCAAACTCAATATTATTAATATAATCAGAAAACAAATATTCCAACGCAGTAGATAAAGCAAAAGTTTGTAATTTGAGATTAATTTTGTGGGAGCTCACAAATCGTCCCTGCTCTGCTTTATACACTGAGTTTAAGATAAGAGCGGCACCCGTTATGACAAGCACAAAAGTTAGTATTATAAGATATCGTAATTTCATTTATCCTCAAAAATATCTAAGTTTAATTTATTGGCAACTTATGGAATATATTGTATTGTATGAACCGTGAAATTGCAACAGGACCTTTGCTAAATTCCAAATTAGCTCATACCGGAGATACTGTATTCTCAAAACGCCTGATGCATGAACAGTTCTTAATCTCTCCTTGACTTCAGTTCGTGCATTAATAAGCATATTAATATACAATTTTAATAGGCGCCTAATCAAAAGCCATAGCATCAGGATTTATCATAACGTTGTATGAATAACCGGCATCAAATTTATAAAGTTCATTATTATTATTATATGTTACCTGACTAGTGGGTTGATCTATTTTTTGATACTATTTTATATAAGAATTCCAACAATTATTGCATTGAAATTAGGTATTGATACTCCAGAGTCAAGGAAAATCGTGGATTTCTCTAATTGTGTGGTTCAAAAACCCTAACAACTTTTCCTCCAAACACCTGAATTCCAGTATCCCATGAGACAGGGCCATAACCACCCCGCCAGTCCGGGGCCTCAAAACAAAAATAATATGGGCGCATAAACAATTTGTCCCATGAATTACTCTGAGGTCTAATATCATTAATAAAACCTGGTCTCATCTCCATGCAGGAATCATATCCATCTCCTGTTTCTGTATAATAATGAATATGTTCATCAAGAAGAGCATCTTCAGTTGAAAAATAATTATATGCATCAATACGCACTTTTGTGTTTTTCTTACCAAGTTCAATATCTTTTGGTGCTCTTTCATCTTTATCATTAGTAATATTTATTTTATGGGGTCCTCCGCACTCAGGGCCGCCATTAACAAGCAGAACCGTTAAAGGAAACTCTCTATCATAAATATCATAGAAATCATTTGGAGGGTTACTTGCTGTAAGTCGCTCATGCCATGAACCATCCATTACTTCTGCTAGAGATGGTTGAGAACTCTTTGGTGTCAGTGTATAAGCTATAGCAGTTAAAAAACCTAAAATATTTTCTTCTTCAATCAACTTTGGATATTTTAACAACCTCAAATCACCATATAAGAGTAATGATGTATTAGCATAGTTAGGTGCATAAGTTAACTGTTTAATACCTCTACCATAATAATCATTCCCTTCTGTCAAATCCGCAAATTTTCCCTGTGGTCCAAAAACATCATCTTTTGGACGGTAGTCCGTTTCTCCGGTTTCTTTGATAGCAGCAAAAGTACCGGGAATTTTGGATTTAAAATCGCCTCCCGCAGCAGTTCCGGAATCAGATGTTTCCTGCACTGCATGTGCAAATGTTGTTGCAAGAAATCTTTTAGCAATTTTATCCGGATCATCCATGTCCTTAGTAAATTATTTTTTAGGAAAATCATGATAATCTCCACAGTATCCCGGCATAACAGCAACAGCTTTTAAAAAGTTCAGGTATGAAAAGTAATTTTTTGGAATAATACCATTTACCGGTGTTTCCTGTGTAGATCTTGGAAATGTTTTTTCAAATTTTTCCTTAGGCATAATCCTAATAACTCTGTTTACATTATCAGGATTACTGTCACTGACAGTTGTTGTAATTTTAGACAGATCAATATCACCGTTAACTCTGACATAATATGCTAACGCTGACATTTGAGGTTTCTCTTCTTCTGTAAAATATGGTTTCCCATTTTCCCATTTCCCATCTTTCCAGTAATTAAACCAGTCTGATGTTTTAAAATCTTCGATATGTTTTTTGTAATAATCATAATCTTCTAATCCGAAATCATTTCCTGCAGCTGAAGAAAACGAACCGTAAAGAATGAAACAAGAAAATAGTGCCAATGTAGTAACTTTTAGTTTACTCTTTAAACAAATCATAATAATTATCCTTTGATTAAAACTTTCTGAGTACTTCTCAAGAACTAACCTTTACCGTTATTATTAAACCACAAAACCTCCATTTATTTTTTCTTTTCAGTAAAAATTTCTTTTATTGATAATATAGATAAACATTGTCCTATATCGTTAATAGTAATTCTCTTATATGATTATAACGAAAATTATTGGAGTTGTCAATAGTCTTTAAAATAGAAAAATATGAACAAAACGGACAGAATTGAATTCTGTCCGTTTTATAGGTTTTCTTTACATATTAGCGTTTAGGTTATCATGAGCTGTTTTTAGAATATCATTATTCCTGTCATTGCTGAATTCCCATATGAATAATCCACCTAAGTCCTGTTCATTTATGTATTTACATTTTTCTTTAATAGCTCTGGGTGAATCATATGAAATGAATGTACCATCATCAGACAGATAATAACTTGCTTTGGCAATATCATCCCATTTATAGTTATCCGGGTTTGTGTCAACATTGAATTTGGTACTTCTACCCATAATCGAATCATAGTCTAAGTTAGCTTTTTCCCAGGTTCCGGGACCTCCTACTCCGCTTGGTTGGAATAAACTGAATACTTCAGAACCGCTTCTTCCATAAGCTGGACATCCAACCATTATTCTCTTGCTGTCTACACCTTGTGAAATGAGATATTGGCAAATATTATTTACATTGAAATCATGATAATCAGGATTTGGATTTTCAGGATTATCAAACAATGGACTCTGATGCTGTGCACCGCTTCCCCAGGAAACTGCCGCATAATCATATGTCATTACATCGAAATTATCTGCATAAGCTGCTAGAGCAGTCAGGTCTAGATATTCCAGATTTACTGGGTTTGCACTCATTGCAATAGTTATTTCATATTGTATTCCAGTTTCAGCTGATAAGTCATCGAATGCCAGCCTGGTTTCTCTTATAAGGTTCTGGAACTGCTCTGCTTCTTCTATTCTTGGTTCATTATAAGCAAATTGCGGTCCAATAACGGGATACTCCCAGTCATAACTTACACCTTCAAACTTATATAGTTTGATCATTCTTACTAACTCAGCAAGAAACTTTGCTCTGCTTTCATAAGTTGCTACCATTTCCGGGAAGTTTTCACTCCAGCTCCAGCCACCTACAGAGAATAGTATTTTGATATCTTTTCCATAGTAGTCATTTACTAACTCATCCAACGTGTTTAATCGTGCAATATTTCCATAGTAAGGTGCTGTCCCTTCCCATGAATGAGCTGGATAAACACCGTATTCAGTTACTACTTCCGGGTATCTTTTTTCTATGGCTGCCCAAGGATCACCTAGAACAGGGATACCATTTTCAATATTTAAAAATGCATAGTTGATGTGCGTTAAATACTTAACGGGAAGGTCTGTTACCTGATAATCTCTGCCATATATACCCCATTCAGCAAAATAACCACCAATATTCTTATCGCCGTTTACCGGGGTAACAGGGTCCGGAGTTGGTTCCGGGTCGATTACAGGATCAGGATCTACAACGGGATCTGGATCAGGTGTCGGGTCAACTACCGGATCAGGTGTAGGATCTACGACAGGATCAGGAGTTACAGTATCATCAGTTACCTTCCAAACGCCCCATTGACCGGATAACTCTGGGTTTTGCCCCTGTGTCCACCAGCCGGCTTTATATGTTTTGCCGTTATAGGCAACTATATCGGCGTTGTTGTAAACTGTTGTGCTATTCCAAGCTCCAGCTAAAACAGGTACTGGATCGACTATCGGGTCAGGTGTTGGATCAACTATCGGATTAGGTGTTGGATCTACGATTGGACCTGGCTCTTCCAGATTTAAAACCTGTGCGACAGCACGGCCTGTTTCCCACGGAAAATGTGAATATCCGGTTGAAAGGTCTCCGTCGTTAATTCTCACAGCATCCCAGTCAACACTCCAGTTCATAAAACCGGATATACTAACGCCCTGGGATTTCATTTTGTCCAAAGAACTTTGTATTAGGGCAGGGGTTGCTACATAAGTCATATTACCACCGGCTGCGCCCTCTGTTGCCGGAATTCCCATAGCCAGTTTGGATCCCGGTATTTTTACTCCTATACCACCGTTAGCGCTATAACCCTCATCGGTTGAAATAGCCCATGACATTGCCGCAAGAAAATTATCCATCCCGGAAGTCGGAGTAACCTTTGAACCGTCTTCTCCTATAATACCGTTTGCTGGACCCTGATTATAGGTTTGAGGCCATATATAGTTGAAATTATCTATTCCTACTGCACTTATGAGGCTTTTATAGAAAGAACCTGCCATAGAATAGGATGCATAAGGTCCGGATCCCCATACGAACGGAGTAATATAACACCATTCAGGTGCAGCGGTAAGCCAGAAATCAGTACCATTATTTCTGTAATGATTTACTACTTTCATAATAGCTTTTCCCATTATCGTAGGTTCAATTGAGGCTAGAGCTTCGCTTTCAAGGTCAATATCCAGTCCTTCAAAACCATATTTATCGATTATACTTTTTGTCTGAGTAACAAAGGCATTTGCGTCAGACTGAGTTTTCATATTTAGATGAAAATATTGTCCACCCATTGAAACAATAACTTTTCTTCCCTGATTTTTTACATTTTGAACAAACTGCTTAATTTGCTCTTCTGAATATGTAGAAGCTCCCTTTGAACCGGGATCTTTAAGTGAAAGAACATAGTTGTCGTCAGTATCAGTAACAATAAAGGCTGTTATTATTACATTATAAGATGAGTCTATTTTATCCATATCAACGGCCTGTGAAACAATTTGTCTCCCATCTACGTTGTATGAAGTATTTCCTCCCCATGCGCTCCAGAAAGTTGCGTTTACTTTGCCTGCTGCCACTGATGCGGAATCCTTTACATTGACAGAAACAAGCCCCATCGCCAATGCTCCAAGCGAATCAATAATAGTATATTCAAAAGAATCGTTTCCTTTGAATTCGCTATTAGGAGTATATTCGATTTTATTGTTATTAATAACAGCTGTTCCGTTTGTTGGAGAAGTAACAGACTTAACATTAAAAGAATTTCCTGTGTCATTGGCAAGGACATCAATAACTACAGAATTGCCAGCTGTAGTTACAACTGTATCATTGTTAGTAATCGGTTTTACCGGAGGTACAGGTTCAGCTACAGTATTTTTAACAAATTTCCAAACGCCCCATTTATCTGATAAGTCTGGATTCTCACCTTTAGTCCACCAAGAATTTTTCCATACTTTCCCGTTATGTTCTACCATAGAACCGGCTGTAGGATAGGTTTTACCTGAATTCCAGGAATCATAAGCGAACATGGTAAATGCCGAAAATAATACAAGTGTTACTGTAATGATTTTATTCTTCATTTTTCTTACCCTCATTTTTGTTTTTGTATTAACTTCTTTTTTGCCTATCTTTAGTATTTTATAAAAATCGATTTGCGGAATATAAAAATAGACCATTTTTTGTTTGTTTTCAAATATGATTTTATTTTGGATCTTCCCACTTTAATTGTTCATGATTTATTAAAATAAGGTATTGCTAAATACTCTTAACTCACTTATAATCTTATAATATACAATAGATTTATAATTGTTTTTTAATTTAGTCATCCATGGAGAATATTATGAACAATTCAGACGAGTATATTACAGTTGATGAAGCATCACGGCTGACAAATAAGAGTGTGTCAACAATTAGACGTTTTGTTCTGGCTAATAAGGGTTCAGGGAGTGA
>CAZGAI010000230.1:0-6480 GCA_964523175.1 uncultured Victivallales bacterium
AAGTATTACATAATATTTGTCGAGTAACGGAGCAGTCTGAATAGGCTTTGAACAGGACAATTCCTTCCCTTCGCGTGGATGGACCCCTCCTCTAAAATGTCTAACGATAACTGACATTCAATAAGCTCTCCCGTTTTATCAAGTTAAACTTGTTTTATTATTATCTATAAATAAATTACCAACTAATGATCATCTGTTCTTCTTAGACACTTAGTAGGACATCCGGATGCTTCAACCAGTTCTGGTGGTGGTGGATCATCATAATTAACCTGAGCCAGAAATCCTTTCATTAACATTTGATTCTTTTCAGCATTTTTCACACACTTACGGCATCCGATACAGGAAACTTTACAGACTTTCATTTTAACAGGAGCTTTTTCAGGCGAACTGCAAAACACATGAACTTTTACTGTCTCCGGTACAAGTTTTATTAAGTTTTTAGGACAGGCGTTAATGCACTTTCCACAGCTGACACATAGCTCAGAGTGAACTACAGCTAAACCGTCATCTGTTATTTCGATCGCGTCAAACGGACAGGCTTCTGCACATGTACCAAATCCCAGACAACCATACTTACAGCCTTTAGCACCAGAAGATACCAATATTGCAGATTTACAGTCTTTAATGCCATTATACCCAACCACAGACTTAGCATTTACATTGTCTCCGCAACAAAGCACTATAGCTACATTTTTAACTACATTTTGACCTGTCTTTGTTCCTAATATTTCAGATATTTTAGAAGCTCCATCAGAAGTGCAAACAGGACATTTAGCAGCAGTTTGCTTACCGGCAACAATTGCTTTTGCCAAATCAGCGCAACCCGCCAGGCCGCAACCACCACAATTAGCGCCGGGCAAAGCGTCTAAAACAAGCTCTATTCTAGGGTCCTGTTTTACCTCAAAAACCCGGGCTGTTATTCCAATACCGAGACCTAACAGAATTCCCATGCATACGACTAATCCTACAGATAAAACAACCAATTCAAACATAGTACACTCTCTTAATCTTCAATTTATTTTGTAAGACCTGAAAAACCCATAAACCCCATTGCAAGTATCCCTGCAGTGATAAGAGCAATAGCTGTTCCCTCCATTGATTTAGGAACTTTTGCTAAATCAAGCTTTTCTCTTAAGCTGGCAAACAGAATCAACGCAAGAGAAAAACCTAAAGAAGCACAAAAACCAAAAACAGTAGAATGTATTAAACTCCTATTTTTAGTCGCATTCAGTAAAACACATCCCATTACAGCACAGTTAGTAGTAATCAAAGGAAGAAACACACCCAACGCACTATATAAAGGAGGGCTTAATTTCTGCAAAGCTAATTCTACAATCTGGACTAGAGAAGCAATTACTGCTATAAAAACTAAGGTCTGAAGAAATACCAAATTACCTTTAAAAATGTGACCAAATATGGGGATAGAAAGACCAACGTTTAAAATATGAGTATAAATCAAAGACGAAATAATAGAAGCTAATGTCATTACAAAAATCACAGCTCCTGACATTCCAATCGCAGGGCCCAGTTTTCTTGACACACCCAAAAAAGGACAAATCCCTAAAAACTGAGCTAAAACAAAGTTATTTACAAGTATAATTCCTATTGTAATTGTCAGCCATTCTCCAGTCATTTTTACTCCTAAAAATATTTAAATATAAATTAAAAACCTACATTAGGGCTCGGTACGCTTTCAGGGAGCAGATTTTCCCTTGGCGAAATAACATAATCTGAAGAAGAAGAAAAACCAAGTGAAATAGATAAACTTTCCTTGATCTGGGTACCCCCGGATACATTAGCATCGTTCTGTTTCGAGATTCCAAGGGTTAGCAAAAGCTCCAAACCACAAGGTAATGCCCTGATAAGAGAAAGGTTAAGGCTCGGCATTAAGTTCTGTTGAAAGTCATATGCACAACTTATAATACCTGCTGTCCTTTCATTGATTTGAAAATTTAAATTTACATTAGCATAATTTGAAGCTGAAAAATTTCTAATAAAAACAGAACCTGCCTGAACAGTTGAAATGTTACTTCCCATGGAATATACTCCCTGGGATTGACTCTCGCTACCAAAATAGTAACCGGCATTAATATTCCAATTTTCAGCAAATTCCCATTTCACATCAAAAGAAGCCTTATTAACAGCTTTCAATAAATTACTAAAATCATCCAGTTTTGACCCTTCAACAAGAAATTGCATGTTAAATGATAAATTTTCTGAAGGTCGTAAGGTAAGCAGTGTTCCGATACCTCCAAGATTTTTCCAACCTTCCCCGGCAAATGGTCTTTCATTAAAAATAAGGTCCACATAGTTTTCCATCGAGGCCCAGGTATAGACCTGTGAGTTTCCCCAGTTACCACGGCGGGTTTGCAGGCGGTTCTCCATCCCAATACGCAGCCAGTTCTGCTCATCTATTCTGTCTACATCATCAAAATAGTAGAGGTTATCACGGTTAACAGTTGGTTTGGTCGTAAATGTATAATTAAGATATGGCTCGTAAACATGCCTAAGGCCGTTCATATCAAAATAGGCATTTTTTACATCATTCCATGAACGGGAAATTTTAGAATTAACCTGAATACCAAACTCAGGAATTATCCTGAATTTACCTCCGCCGGAAGAGTCATAATTAACTAAATTACTACCACCCTGTGAGTCCGGAGCCTGGGCTGAAATCAATTTATCAAGATCAGTGCTCGAAACCTCTGTACTACTACTACTACCATATGCAGTCATTTTAAGCCCTGCACGAGGTATTATATTTATCCAATCAAGCTTTAAGGGGTAATAAACAAAGTGGGTAGTATCAAATCGAAAAGAAGCGTAATCAGATGGACTTGTTAAACCTCCTGTCGGCGCTATCTTAAAATCCCGCCATTTCATATCAAAATAACCAAGAGAGGTTTCACTCTGATAATAAATATTTTCAAATAACTCCTGCCTTGGTGCAGTTATATCAAGCCTGGGTAATGATTGTACAACACTGTAAAAATTATTTATCCTGGGGCGAATCATTAAGCTTGCAGAGGCATGGTCAAACTGATAATCCACACTACCGTAAGTTGCCGGTTGCGGGTCAACAAGCGCAATATTATTGAAAAAATCATAAAGGTAATACATATCACTTAATTTTGCTAATTGACCTCTAAACGACATGCGGTCAGTAATATTACTTATATTTTTAAGAGTTAATGCATAACGAAACGGATTAAGCTGTCCAAAACGGCTATTGATGGGTACCTGCAAATTATGGTTCCCATCCACCTGGCCATAAATAAAAAACTCGGTCTTTGTATCTTTTGTATACAATTCTGTTTGATTACCAAGGGCCCATCCTCTTCGCCCATAATAATCAATCATATTAGTAATACCTAAAGAAACATCTTCGGTATCAATAATACCCCAATAATTTGTTGTTTGTACGAAAAAACCCCAATCAGAGTTAGAACCTACTTTAATACCCCATTTTCCCAGATCTCTTTTAGGCGGCTTGTACACAACTGGAAGCCATAATACAGGAATAGCGCCAATATACAGTACATTACTATATCCCAGAAAATGATACTCATTATAGTTCCCACCTCTATCAGCATCACTTCTTGTACCTTCTGCCGGGGAAGGACGACCTAATGGCGGATAACCGACTAATCTTGCCGACTGTATACTAAATACCGGTGTTATCCCTTCTATTAAATTTTCACAGGGAGTGATAGTGGCCCAATCCATTTTCACCTTCCCGCTCCCAAGCACAGTCCCGTTATCCCCCTTGACATACCAGTTACCAAATTTTGAGACAAAATTGCCACATTCATATACCCCGGTAGTTATGTTTCCAGCAGCACGTTTACCACTCCAGGCCATTTCTTCATTGATTACATCTACAATCAGTTTTTGGCGACCGGCAGGAGTCATTACTGTCCCGACAACCTTTAATTTAGTAAAAGGATCCTTCTGCAGCTCTTTAAGATCCCAGTATTCCATCTCAGCCCTTGAGCTAACCATCGTAAAGAATTTAACATTCCCTGATAATTCAATATTTTTGGTGGTATTATTAACAATGACCAGATCAGCATAGAGTAATAGGTCACCTTTGCGGACAGAAACATTTCCTTTAGCAAGCATATTGTCTCCGATAAATTCAATCTCATCCGCATTCATATCAGCACCGGTGGTTTCTTTTAAAGCTTGTTCCGGCCCTTTAACCGGAACGATGCGCGGCTCCAAATTAGCAGTCATAGCAGTATCGGTTAGCGGGTTTAATGCATTTATATTCAAGGTCGACAAAAATAAAACAAATATTATTATAATAAAAAGTTTTTTATTAAATATTTGCAATGCAAAAACCTTTCAGTTATTTATTGAGGTAAACGAAAAATGTATGGTAACAGTATAGTTTTTAATGTAATATGGACATATAAATCGAGTAACTTCAACAGCATTTTGTGTTTGAATAAAAAAACAGTGTAGTTAACAATACTTATGAAATTTATCCTACATGAGTGCGATTTTAGATATTACATAATAAAAGTAAACATATAAAATATTTTTACAAGCATTTTCTATGCGTTTTATTTTATAAAAATTTAATTAGCAGCAAACAGTTGTTCTGCATGTAGATTTGCTGCATCAATATTAAAATATCAAAAGTATTTCTGCTTTTAAACTATTCATAAAATCAATAAATAAAGATATCCGGAACAGTATTGCTTTGCGAAATATTTATCATATAGTATAGTCTTTTATGTTACCCTAAAATTAACATTTACCAAAATTAAACTGATAAAAACAAATAGGATATTACCAATTATGATTAGAATTATTGTAGCAGGTGCAGCAGGTAGAATGGGTAAACTTATAATAAAAAACATACAAACCGCAAATGACCTGATGTTGACAGGAGCCACAGAGTTTGATAAAAGTCCACACATTGGCAAAGATGCAGGAATAACAGCAGGTATATCACAAACTGGAGTTTATATTACGTCAAAACTATCCCCTCTATTGTCCAATGCAGATATACTAATTGATTTCAGCACTGGAAATGTTGTAAAGAATGCTGAACTTGCAATAAATGCCGGACTATGCGTAGTAATAGGTACTACAGCACTTTCTTCTGCAGATAAACAAAAACTTAAAGACCTGGCTGTCAGCGGCGGAAAAATAGTTTTCGCTCCAAACATGAGTATAGGTGTCAACCTTCTATTTTCACTTGTAAAAAAAGTTTCTAAAACATTAAATGAAAACTATGAAATAGAAATAGTGGAAATGCACCACAACCAAAAAAAAGACGCCCCAAGCGGAACTGCTGCTAAACTAGTAGAAATTGCGGCTGAAGCAAGAAACCTAAAGATGGATAAAGATATCTGTTATGGACGAAACGGTATTACAGGTGCAAGGCCCAAACATGAAATAGGTGTACACGCACTTCGAGGTGGAGATGTAGTTGGTGAGCACACAGTGATATTCGCTGCAAACGGAGAAAGAATTGAATTAACACACAAAGCCTCTTCCAGAGAAACTTTTGCACTTGGTGCACTTGAAGCAGCCAGATTTTTACAAAAAGCTGATCCCGGTCTTTATTCAATGCAAAACGTGCTGGGGTTATAATCAGTTTCAAAAGAGCGCCGTTCTTTGAACGCAAAGTTTTATCAGGTAAAAAGCTTGAAGACTTCAGAAAATTCAATCTGAAATCAAAAATCTAACATCTAAAATAAATTTATGTCCAGTAATAATAACACAATTCTAAAAATTGAGAACCTTAAGGTTTTTTTCCCTATTTACAAAGGAATCTTTATTAAAAGAAAAGTTGACACACTAAAAGCAGTGAACGGAGTGACTTTTACTGTAAATAAAGGAGACTCTCTTGGGTTGGCCGGAGAGTCAGGATGCGGCAAGTCCACCCTGGCGAAAGCACTGCTCAAGCTTTCACCTTCAACTGCCGGCAGTATATATTTTAAACAGCAGAATATTACTCATTTTTCAGAGCATAAACTTCGAAAAACCCGTAAGCAGCTGCAAATTATTTTTCAGGATCCATATGCTTCGTTAAACCCTAGAATGACTGTTTTAAAAATTCTTGCCGAACCCATACTAGAATACAAAATAGTCCCAAAAAAATTACTTTTAAACAAAGTATTTGAATTAATGAATGCAGTAGGACTATCTCCACGTCTAATACATAAATATCCGCATGAATTTTCCGGAGGACAACGTCAGAGGGTCGCTATCGCCAGAGCACTTTCGGTAAACCCTCAAATGCTGATTGCAGATGAACCGGTTTCAGCTCTAGATATTTCAGTCCAGGCTCAAATTTTAAATTTGATTATCGATCTACAAAGAAAAATGGGGCTAACATTACTTTTTATATCTCATAATTTAGCCGTAATTAGGTATGTATGCAATAAAACGGCTGTAATGTATGCCGGGAAAACTACTTCAATGGAAGGTATTTGCAAGTATTAATCAATCTCTAGAAGAAGA
>CAZGAI010000231.1:0-6465 GCA_964523175.1 uncultured Victivallales bacterium
ACCTCCTGAACCTTGTTATAATCTTTTGAACAAAAAATGTATGAACTATAAACATTATATAATATTAATCTTTAAATGTCATTAGTTATTGTTTGATTGATTGTTATATTTATACACTTAATATACATAAAAGAGTGTTTTTTTTGATAAAAATGTTATTATTACCTATAACTGTTTTTTTATTTTAAATAAAGGAAGTGAGTAATGCAGAAGTCTTTAAATTCAATAGGATGTTTTATCCTTTCAATTGCTGCCATTGTGTGTTGTGTTTTTCTATTTGGCCTTTTTATACGTGGAGGTGTTTGGGTTGCAGATAAAGTTTTGCCAGTACTCCTTGTTTTTTCTGCTGGAGTTTTTATCTTTAATGTTGTAGTTTGTATTCCTTTAGCCTTTTTTAGGAGAACAAAAGAGTTTTCTGGAAAAGCGCTTTTTATTTCTTCGTTTTTTTACGGCTTACTGCTGTGGCTTGGGTGCTTAGTTATTACATTTAAACTATGGGGATGGTTAGGGATTATTGTCGGTCTGATTTTATTAGGTGTTGGTATTGTTCCGATAGCAATTATAGCGACACTTGTTGCCGGCTTGTGGACTATTCTTTTACATATAATAGTATTAATTATAGTTATTTGGTTGGCGAGAACAGCCGGTGCAGCACTTTTAAAAGACTGTTTTGCTTATGGAAGGCCTGAGTCATTTGATACCCCGAACTACAGCGACACAGAAGAAGATGTAATAGATATTAAATCTACAAATGTGAAAGAAAGCGAAGAGAAATAGCAGTAGTTAAGACAGCAGAGTAATCCTTGTTCTGAGATTTTATTGGTCCCTGTTCCGCGGGGTTATTAATTATTTGACTCCGAAGTCTTGACCATCCTGCCTTATAGGCTGAATATTTTTTTTATCACGCTGGAAGCGTGATGGCAAGACTTTGAAATATGAATTACAGTCAGTGAGTTAAGTTGGTTTTAACTGACTATCCAGTTTAATGCTTCCTGCAGTTCGCCTGCTTTAAACGTTTTTACATCGCATTTTAAGAAATATGCGGCAATTTAGGTGGCCCATTTTATTCAGTTAGGACCACAAGCAACAGCTGTTTTTTCAAAATCTTTCCTGATTTATTGATATTTCGAGTACTGTCTCCAGTTTATACTCTTTACCGTGAATTATTAAATCGATAGGGGTGCTGAGCGTTGTTTTCGGAGTAATTATAATTTTGCTTCTAGTAATTACTACGTTCAGCCTACATCCCCGCCAATAAAATGAATAATCTAAATGATCCCATTTTTTAGGGAGTTTGGGGTTTATAGAGAGCTTTCCATCTAATAAGCGAAGCCCGCCGAATCCGCATACTACATCCTGCCAGATGCCCCCCATAGATCCGGCATGTATACCGTCATCAGAAGACATCATATTTAAGCCCAGGTCGATTCTTGATGCTTTTTTAAAGAAGCGGTATGCCTCATCTACGGAAATAATATCTGCCGCGAGTATTGTGTGAATAGAAAGGCTTAACGATGAATCATGCAGTGTTCTTGGTTCATAATAATCCCAGTTGGCTTTTTTGACTATATCAGTGAATTTATTTCCTAAAAGAAAGAAAAGCATCAGTAAGTCAGCCTGTTTTGTTATTTGAAGCTGATTGATCTCACCCTTATCATAATCCTGAAAAATAGTCCGAGTTTGTCCCTGTTTTTTATATTTTGAAAGATTGATCTGCTTTTTATTAAGATATGAATCGTCCTGCGGTATTATTAGGTCGTCTTTTCTGGGTTTAGGCAGATATATTTTATCAACGATTTCATTCCATTTAACGAATCTATTTTGTATGTCGAGTGATTTATTCAGTGTATCGAAAATTTCAGGGTTATCTTTCTTAATGATGCAGTAATATTCAATAGCTTTCTGTATATTCCAATGAGCCATATAGTTAGTATAAGTATTATTGTTAATATATGATTTATATTCATCCGGACCCATAATATCTTTTATAATATATAAGTTCATATTACTGTCCCATTCTACACGGCTTGCCCAGAACGTAGCGGTTTCAAAGATAATTTCATATCCATATTTATCCATAAAATCATGATCATGAGTCACCATAAAGTACTGCCATGTGGCGAATGCTATATCGGCACTGATATGCTGCTCAATAAAGCCTGTTGGGATTATTGTGTTTTTGGCTGTATATATATTTAAACTGCCCCATATGGGTGCGGCTTCTCCATGGTCTAGCCATGCAGATTCCCATGGGTACATAGCACCCTCATAGCCTTTCTTTGCTGCTTTTTCCCTGGCACTGTTTATTGAGTTGTATCTATATTCAAGCAGTGATCTTGCTACCTTCGGTGCTTCGAACATAAACATAGGCAGGATAAAAATTTCTGTGTCCCAGAATGTATGTCCTTTACGTTTTTCTCCTGAGAAGCCTTTGGCTGCAATACTGTATCTGTTGTCGTGTGCAGGTGTAAATGCTACCATATGAAAAAGAGCGAACCTAATAGCCACTTGATCAAAATTATCTTTTGCCAAAATTTTGACATCAATTTTATCCCATAACTGTTGCCATTTAAATATAGATTTTTCAAGTAGGTCGTCGTAACTTTTAGCATCCAGAATCTTAATTTGTTCTAAAGCTCGTTTTCTCATTTTGATCAGAGTGCCTAAACGTTGGTTTCTTGATGAGTATTTACCTTTATAATCAGGATCCAGGGAGGAAAATTCTTTGTCACGGGACGTGTATATTAGTACTTTCTTTTCTAAAACCAGTGTTTCAAACCGATGTACTTTTGCAAATATTTTTTCTGAAATACTTCTTCTGTCAGATGAAATAAGAGAAACCGGAACCGCTTTACTTGCGGTATACATTTTATTATGACACATAAATACAAAATCTATATGTGATTCAGTTGTTGATTGATTCAGCTCTATATATTTTTTATCATGCACTCTTTTTTGTCCATCTTCGAAGTGCTGTGAACCAGAGTTGGTTATCTGACCATTAATTCCGGATATTATGGAGACATCCGCTGTTGTGTTGATAGGTGTAATTTCAACCTTCATTCCTATAAGATGTAGGTTATCCATAGAAACGAACCGTCGGAATACTATATGGAATTCCTGTTCAGTAGGGCCCTGCCATATTACACTGCGAGTATATTCACCGTCTTTTAGGTTTAATTCCTGACGAAATTCTCTATGTTTTCCACTTTTAAGTGAGAAAGTATTTCCATTAATTATAATGGCCAACTGTGTAATATCAGCTGCATTTGGAAGTTCTGTTGTTTCATTTCTACTGAATTTATTAAATGTACCTGCTACGAACAGATTTCTTTTTACTCCTAAATATTTCTCTTCTACTGCGGTACGAAGTCCCATATAACCGTTGCCGAGAGACATTATTGATTCATATTTTCCAATAAAATGTGAGTGGAATTCTGTTTCAGAAATTATCCAGCTTTTATATTCACCTTCTCCCATGTCAAACTGTATCGGCATATTCACTCCTTTCGATAAAATATATAAAGTTATTTTTCATCTCTCAATAATAATAAATTATATATGACAATGCTGTATTTAACAACATTATAATTTTAGATTTCAGATGTATTTTAAAGCAAATGTTTTCAGCATGTGATTATATTCTTAATCATGACTAATAATTTCATATTACAATCTGTTGTTTTCTTGTTTTTTTAGCAAGTTTTTTGTTTTTGCTATAACATAACAATCTGATAATCAATTTGATAGTTGAAATTTAAAACTAGAGATTCTTTTTCCACGCCCACTACATTTTATTCGCTCAAGGCACTAAGACACAGAGAAAAAATTGTGCCTCTGTGTGAGACAATTTTGGTTCCTCCTTCGTTCTTAGAACTATGGCGGACAAGTGCGGCTCGGCTGTTCCGGGTTTGTCTTGAGTGTTTGCTAAATCAAGAACCAAATAGCTTTTAGGTTGCAGCGGCGGGGAAGCCCGGCTTAGTTTTTTTACGCCATAGCTCTAAAAATGAATGGAAATGCGGCAAAAGTTCCTATACTGGATCCAATTGAAGCAAAAACAAAAACAAGGAGGGCTCTAGTTAGTCTGTTTTTCCACAAACTTTTAATGCTTGAAATATCATCACCGGCATTTTCGAAGTCTTTTACTGTAGGCCTGACTAAAAAAAGCTGCACTAGGCCAACAACCATTCCGGCTCCTATCATGGGATTTAAACTTGTTATAGGAGCTGCAATAAATCCGGCAACTATGGTTAGCGGGTGCGCTAAAGCTAGAATACAGCCTATTGCAGTTAGTATTCCGTTAACCAGAATCCAGTAGATGGCAGCCTGTCCTATTTGTTCGTAATTTCCGTAAAAGAAACCTAGAATGAACAATCCCAGGATAATGGCTGGAAAAATCCATGGAATAACTTTTGAAAACTTAGGTTTAGGAGGAATAATATCCAGTTCGTCTAACTCGCTTTGCGACGTCTGTTTATTTAAATACTCTATAATGCCCGGAACATGAGCAGCACCTACAACAGCTACATTCTTTTTACCCAGGTTTTCCTTAATTTTAGCGGCAAGGTAAATGTTTCTTTCATCCAGCAATACAGTTTTTATAATGGGCATAGCTTTGCCCATTTCTTCAATCAGAACGGTAAGGTTCCCACTTTCTTTTATTTCTTTTATTTTTTCTTCATCTATATTTTTTTCTTCTTTACTGAAAAAGAACAGGGAAGCAAAAAGTTTTAGTTTATCCCAGAAAGATAGTTTTCTGGCAATTCTTTTTAGTGTGATAGCTATATTTCTATCAGCCAGAACTAGTTCAGCATTAGTTTTTTCTGCCAATTCAATTGCTTTTTTGAATTCTGCGCCTGGTTCAATGCCCAACTTTTTGGCTATTCTTTTTTGATATGAGGATAAGACCAGCTGCGCGATGAAAAAAAGTACCTTCTTCTTTTTTATTATCTGAACGATATCTGTTTCTTCATATTTCTTTTTATTTTTAATAACATCCAGGCGCTGAGAATCAAGTTCTATAGAAATAGTGTCAGGTTTTATTTCGTTGACAGTTTTTTCAACAAGTTCTACAGAATCGGCAGATACATGGGCTGTTCCTATTAAATATAATTCCTGATTATCATTGAAAGTTATTTGATGTACATCATTGGATAATCTGTTAATTTTTATATTTGTTTCATTCATAATGTGATTTCCCCGTAGTCTCAGATTGTTATTTTTCCAGGTGAAATATATTTCCACTTGCCGACAGGAAGGTTGTCGAGTTTAAGTTTTCCTATTGATATTCTTTTAAGGGTTATAACTTCTGAATTTGCGTATTTAACAAGGCGTCGAATTTCCCTTTTTTTCCCTTCGTTAAGAGTAAAAATATAAATTTTCGATGTAACATATTTAACTGATACGGCCTTTAATATTTCACCTGAATCATTAACTCCTTTTAGCATATCGGATATTTTAGCTTTGGATAGCTTTGATTTTACAGATACTTCATAGCTCTTAAGAATGTTGTTGCTGGGGTGCATTAATTTATCAGAAAATTTTCCATCATTTGTAAAAATAATTAAACCTTCGCTGTCTTTATCTAAACGTCCGGCACTAAACAGACGATATTGTGGCTGATTAATTAAATCTATAGCTTTTTTTACAGCATGTGGGTCGGAGTTTGTACATACATAATCAACAGGTTTATTGAGCATAATATATACAAAGTCAGACAAAGAAATAGTTTTATTATTTACTTTTATGCTGTCTGATTCATTGACAAATAAACTTGGTTCCGTAACTATCAGTCCGTCTACTTTTACCTGGCCTGATTGAATTATGTCAAAAGATTTACGCCTGGATGCCACACCTGCCAAGGCTAGGTATCTGACAAGCCTTATGGGATATTGAATGTTGTTGTTTTTTGTTTTATCTTTACTAGTCATTATATTTACTCTAAAAAATTTATTGGGTCATCTTCACTATTGCGTGACTTTATAATTATATGAAACGTTAATTTACTTAATCTTTTGTGTTACACAATTGCATTTTGATTTAAATATCAAATATTAATTAATGATTTTGTATCAAAAGAGCGCTGGTCTGTGATTAATCGAAGTTTTTATCAGTGGTTACAAAAATATTAGTATCAATTAAGGACGGAATTTATGGAGCTTTTTATCGATATTTTAGTGTTTTTATATTATGTGTATATCGTAGCAGCGGCTATTTTTTTGATAATGGATAATAGAAGGACAGCTTCTACATTTGCCTGGCTTTTTGTTTTTGTAATATTTCCTGTTATAGGTCTGCTCGCATATATCCTGTTTGGTAAAAATCATCGGATTATAGGTAAGAATAGAAAGAATATTGAACGAAAAATCATGGATGATTTTTCTGAAATGCTTGAAGGCTCATTTGCTGAACATAATAAAATAAAAGATGAAATCATACATTATGACTCTTCTTTGTCAAAGAAAA
>CAZGAI010000232.1:0-4143 GCA_964523175.1 uncultured Victivallales bacterium
ATATAATAAATCTCATTCCGACTGTAGCTGAAAGCTCAAGCTCAGTATTGATCCAGGGTGAAACTGGTACTGGCAAAGAGGTTTTAGCTAAAACTATACACTCTAAGAGTTTAAATAAAGACGGACCATTTATTGCTGTTAACTGTGGTGCTTTGCCTGATGCTTTATTGGAGTCAGAACTTTTTGGCTATAAAAAAGGCGCATTTACCGGGGCCGTAAAAAATAAACCGGGCAGATTTGCTCTTGCAAATAACGGGACTATTTTTTTAGATGAAATTGGAGATATAAGCCCTGCGCTTCAGGTAAGGCTTTTACGGGTTTTGCAAGATCATATTTTTGACCCTTTAGGCTCAATAAAACCAGAAAAAACAAATACCCGCGTTATCGCTGCTTCTAATAAAAATCTATCAAAACTGGTAAGCGAGGGTAAATTCAGACAGGATCTCTTTTATAGAATTAATATTCTCTGTATAGATCTTCCTCCATTAAGAAAGAGAAAAGAGGATATACCTCTATTAACAGATCATTTCATACACAAATTCAACAAAACACAAAAAAAAGATATTAAAAGAGTTTCACCAGAAGTTTTATCACTTTTTATGTCATATAACTGGCCGGGGAATATTAGGGAATTGGAAAATATTATTGAAAGGGCCTTCATTCTTTGTTCTTCAGATATAATTAAAATATGGCACTTACCTGATGAAATGTCCAGTTTACCCGGGGTAACACCAGAATTAAATAATATAAAAAAACTTAAATATATTGTAGAAACTCAAGCTGTTCAAAGAGCATTGGAGAGAAATGAATTTAATAGATCTGCTACCGCAAAAGAATTAGGAATTGACAAGAGTACTCTATTTAGAAAAATAAAAAAACTTGGAATCAATACACCAAAGCCAATAAAAAAATAGTTTTTAAAGAAGCTTTTAACATTATTCCATTATTTTTCATTTAATAAACAACTTCTCTATATTTTTTTCAAATTTTATTATTATTCACTTAATCATAGAATAAAGAATTGCATTAATGCAATCTTTCAAGACAATGTCGTGCAAATATGCATTATATTTCTTTTCCTTTTCAAGCTAAACACATTATCCGCAACCAGTAAAATCTTAACTTAAGCTGTCATTTCATACTTTGGCATTAATATTGCTAAATATTTATACTGTTTGAATAAAACGTTATAAGGAGGCTGAATTATTATTAATTTTACATACTACGGAGATCTTCTCGGAATCGGAAATCACTACAATTTAAGCCCGGTTGTTGCTCAGCTAAAACTCCAGGAGTTTTATAGTGAAACTTTTAACACTTTAAAGGATTTTGTTACTCATAATGATAAAAACAGTGTAGAAATGTTTAGCGACAGCCTATTTTCGCACAAAAGACAAAAAACCTCTTAACTATAGGTTTCTAAAAAAAATAGCACCAACTCCTGATGATCAAAGTTATGAATATTTATATTATTGGACAGATAAAATTCAAAGTTCTGATTTTAGGGACAGAACGAAGCATCTTTTAAAAATTGCGTCACTGCAGGAAAGTCCGGGTAAAGAACATTACCAGGCTAGTTCTAGCTTGATTACAAGATGTGAAGCCAAATATACTGAAACAAACCTCTGATATATTAGGGAAGATAGTTTAAATATTTAATTTATAAAAGTATTACATCAGTTCTAACGTATCTGGAAAGCTCATTTAACCACAAATCACCTTGGCCAGAGCCCGCCCACTGCCAATAAAGTATTACTCATCGGGAAGCGATATGTCCGCCATTTTATCCATAGGAGATTCAGCGTAGCTGGAAATAGGTTGTCTTAAGAAAACTCACTAAAAAAGTAAATTCCTATATACTTAAGTTATGCAGCCAGAGAAGATTATCTGCCAGGTTCTCCTGTTCCCATTCTTTGATTTCGTCAACTGTAGTAGAGTTCTCAATAGAAAACCTGCCACACTGAGTTCTTCTTAAGCCTGCCAAGACAGCGCCGCATCCAAGCTGTTTTCCAATATCATAACATAGAGTTCTGATGTATGTGCCCTTCGAACAGGATACTGTAAACTTAACATGAGGCAGTTCTATACTGGTAATATCAAAGGATTTTATATTAATTTTTACCGGTTCTCTTTCAATTACTTTGCCTTCTCTTGCAAGTTTATATAGTCTTTTTCCACCAACTTTTTTAGCCGATACCATAGGAGGAATCTGAAGTTGTTCTCCAGCAAAATCTTTACATACTTCTCTAACCTGTTCTTCAGCAACACCACTCCAGTCACTCTCGGCTGTAATTGTACCATCTAAATCCTGAGAATCTGTTTCTGTTCCGATAAGCATATCTGAGTCATAGGTCTTATCATCTGCACTTAGCTTTTGGCTTATTTTAGTCGCTTTTCCAACTACAATGACAAGAAGGCCGGTTGCGGCAGGATCAAGCGTTCCACAATGTCCAACTTTCTTGATATTAAACCGTCTACGAACTAAATTAACAACATCATGACTTGTCCATTCAGCAGGTTTATCAACCAAAAGGATCCCTGAATCTAAAAACGACGGCTGCCTAAATTTATTATTACTTACGTTCATTCCATTACCTACGGTATAAGTTTTTCGAGATAACTTATCCAGGCTTCCATACCTTCGCCAGTTTTTGCACTTAGCTCAAAGGTAAAAACCCCCGGATTAATTTGCTGAATAGCCTGTCTGCATTTTTTCAAATCCCAGTCTAAATACGGGATTAGGTCTGTTTTAGTCATTACAACTATTTGAGAATCAGAGAAAAGTACAGGATATTTTACAGGTTTGTCTTCACCTTCAGTAGTAGACAGAACTGCTATTTTAAAATCTTCACCTAAATCAAATGCTGCCGGACATATAAGATTTCCCACATTTTCTATAAAAAGTAGTTGGGTTTTATCATTAGTAACAGTTCCCAAAACTTCAGATACCTGCTCTGCATTGATATGGCATGAACTATTCGTTTCAATTTGATGTACATTCTCACAATGGTTTAATAAACGTTTGGCATCATTATCTGTACTCTGATCCCCAACTATTACTGCACACTCCAGTTTACCTTGAAGCTTCTTCAGGGTTTTTTCAAGAAGAGTTGTTTTTCCGGAACCAGGAGATGATATAATATTGACAGTAACAATTCCTTTTGATTTCAGCCACTGCCTATTTTTCTCTGCAATAGCATCATTTTTAGCAAGAATACTATGCTCAATATTTAAAATTCTTGTCTGCTTCTCATTATGTTTATGATCGTCGTCATGCATATGATCATTATCGTGATCATGAGTATGTGAATGAGGCCCATGGGTATGATCATGCTGATGTTCAAAATATTTTTTTTCATTGCCTTCCTGGCAACCGCAATCCAAACACATTATTCTATCTCCAATGATTTAATTAACAAATCTCTACCTTTAATAAAGCTAACATTACGAGAGTTGCATTTCCCGCATTTTATAAATGGAACATCCAGAATTGTATCTTCCTGACAATCTGAGCATTTGACAATTCCTGGAGCTATTTCAATTATTAACTTACTGCCTTCAACAGGTGTTCCTTCCGCAACAAGAGGAAATGCAAATTCAAAAGGCTCTCTTTCTACTCCGGAAAATTTACCCATTTCAACAGTTACAGAAAATACTTTCTCTGCATTTTCTTTTTTTATAATTTCTTCAATTTCACGGACCATAGAATCCGCAAGTGAAAGCTCGTGCACTTTAAAAATCTCCTGTTAATATACGATTTTGAAACGTAATCCGTTGTCTGTGGTCCGGGATCCGTTATTTTTTGCAAAACACATCTGCTTTATTGATAATGTTACCCAACATCTGCCCGACTCTATGGTTTCTACTAATTAATCTGTTATGATCGTCTAAAGTTATATATTGACAATCTTTGGCAAAATCAATCCAGGTTTCTGTTTCTGAATTTTCACCATCACAATCAGTTACTTTACTGGTAAAATGAGCAATATATCTACGTTTTGCCCAAGCTTCTCTCATATTTGCACAAACAGACCTGGATGCTCTTCTAATTTGGTCTGTCAATGAATATTTTTCTTCTTTAGGAAAACTTTTTATAAGAAAAAAATATCCATAGCCTGCTCATATGCTATTTTATAAGCATCC
>CAZGAI010000232.1:4153-6462 GCA_964523175.1 uncultured Victivallales bacterium
CAGCTCTTTTGCAGACTTAATATACATAATCTATCATCTCATCTCTTAAGAATTTCTTGAACTATAGGTCGCCGACCACGGACCACGGATAACTCCGTCCTCAACATATCCTCGGCAATAATTCACCCTGCGGGACATCAATCAATCTGGTTCCACCAGTAACAGTCAATAATTCGACACGCTCGGCAACAGAAGTTGCTTTACCAATAATAGCCGCCTCTCGGCCTTCAGGTATCTGCTTCCATCTTTCCAGGATTTTATCTGCCGAGTTACTATTACAAACAAGTAGCATCCGTCCTTCACAGGCTACATTCAGCGGATCAATCCCCATAATTTCAGAGATAGAGCCTGTCCCCCGAGATAATGGAATACTCTCACTTTTAAGTTTAAAACCAATATCAGTTCCAGCTGCTATTTCATTTAAAACCGAAGCTACTCCCCCTCTTGTTGGATCACGCATAAAACGAACATCTTCACCAAATTCATGTGCAATTTTTACCAGTTTATGTACAGAAGCTGTATCACTGACAGGTCCATTTTCGATATTAATCCCTTCACGCGCAGCCAGTACGGCCATACCATGGTCACCAATCGTACCACTTACCAAAACCGAGTCTCCGGGAATAATATTATTTTTATCCAAATTAAACTTTTCTAAGGCCTCACCTATCCCGGCTGTATTTATATATATTCCGTCACACTGCCCTTTGGCAACAACCTTAGTGTCACCAGTTACTATTTTTACATTACACTCTTCGGCAGTTTTTTTTATTGTATCCAAAATAGTCCGAAGAATTTCAATAGAAAGTCCTTCTTCAAGAATAAGTCCAAGCGAAAGCCACAACGGTCTCCCTCCCGCAACAGAAACATCATTAACGGTACCATGAACAGCTAAATTACCAATATTACCACCTGGAAACATCAGCGGATTAACCACATAACTGTCAGTTGAAAAAATAATTTTACTTCCATGATTAGGGAGAAGAGCTGCATCAGGAAGAGTTCTCAAAGGGCCATCACCAAAACGTGAGACGATTTCTTCATCAATTAACTGAGATGAAAGTCTACCGCCTCCTCCGTGTGCCAACTGTATTGTTTTTGTCATAATATTCTAAATTTCCAGTTCTAAATTATTTTGGTTCTACCTTGAATATTTATAATATGCAGCACAGCTACCTTCCGAGCTAACCATGCATGGCCCAACAGGATTCATAGGGTTACATACTTTGCCAAATAATGGGCATCCGGAAGGAGGTATTTTCCCTTTTAAAACATCACCGCAACGACATGCTGTATCTGGTTTGCCGGGTTTTAAATCAATATTAAACCGTTCAGCCGCGTCATATTTTGAATATTCTTTTTTAAGTTTTACACCACTGCCCGGTATACAGCCAATACCACGCCATGATGCGCCATAAACTTCCAAATACCTAGCAATAAGCTCTAATGCTTTAGAGCTCCCGGATGGTCTTACGAATCGTTTATATTGATTTTCCACTCTAGCAGTGCCATCTACTAACTGTTTAAGAATTCCCATTAGCCCAAACAATATTTCCACCGGTTCAAAGCTGGCAATCACACAGGGTATTTTATACTGCTGAACAAAAGGTTTATATGCATCTGCCCCGATAATAACACTTACATGAGCAGGACAGAGAAATGCATCAATATTTATTTCAGGATCACTAGCCAACGCCTCTAATGCAGGAGGTACCAGTTTAAACGCTGTGAGCAGACTGACATTCTGAATATTTTGCTTTTCTACTATATTGAGCAGTCCTAAAATAGGCGCTATTGTCGTTTCAAAACCAATAGCCAGAAAGACGATCTGTTTATCCGGATGTTTTTCAGAAAGTTCCAGCGCAGTAATCGGAGAATAACAAACCTCTACATGAGCCCCTTTAGAACGACATTTTGCCAAGGTAGTGTTGCTCCCCGGAACATTTATCATATCTCCAAAAGTGACAATAATTACATCATCACGCTCTGCAAGCTGAACTGCTGCATCAATGTATCCAGAATCAGTGACACAAACTGGACAGCCCGGACCACTAATTAATTTAACATTATCCGGTAGTAGTTCACGGATAGCATAACGTCCAATAGCCATTGTATGGCTGCCGCAGACTTCCATAATATTAGCAGTCTTTCCCACCTTATCCAATTCACCCGCAAGCTGTTCTATCTGTGTGCGAATATAAGCAGCTGCTTCAGGATTTCTGTATTCATCAATATATTTCATAGCATCAGTTACCAGTTATCAGTTATCAGTTATCAGTTATCAGTTATCAGTTATCAGTTATCAGTTA
>CAZGAI010000233.1:0-6402 GCA_964523175.1 uncultured Victivallales bacterium
TTGATAATATTTCTCTATCCTTTAGAGGAGAGTTAAAATCAGCATCACTGCATGGCTTGTTTATAAGCTCTTTCCCATTCTTCTCTATCCTTGTAATATTCATATGGAGGTGTTTTATTTCAACAACAACATGTTCACTCTTACAAGTAAGCTCGATCCTAACGTAGAGCTTTATCTCTGTTTTTTCATGAAATACTTTAATAGGGCATTCAGCTAAAAAATTTCTTACATCCATCATATCTGCTTTATTAACTTTACTGATTACCATAAGGCCTTTTTGTACCTGACCTGCTATAATCCCCATGGCCGCAGAAACTTCTATTCCTACCATTCCTCCGCTATTGGGGACTACAACACTTTTTACATTTTTAATTATGTTCCCAGATGCATATATTTTTACACTATCAGGTGTTTTTCCAAGCAGTTCTGCTGCTTTTGCGGCAACATAGGCTATTGCAATTGGTTCAGTACATCCTTCTGCCGGTACAATTTCTTCATTCAAAATCTTAATGACCTTATTAATAACCTGCTTGTCTGCATTCATAATAACTCCCCTTTTTAAGTTCATAATTTTTGTTTAAAAATATGTTCAGCTTTGCTGCTCCAATAACAGATTTTTCTATCTTTTTGTCTGAATGACATATCACAAATTCCTTATTGCTGTTATGAGCCTATTATTGAGTCTTCAACAGTATGTGTCGGCGCTGTAATTCTGGAAAGTTTATTTTGTTTATAAAGTTCTATACCCTGCTTTATAGTTGAATTTTCTTCCCCGATCCTGTAAATATCAATAAAGTTTTCTTTTAAAGCATAAAATGAAATTTCACCAATCTGATTTGTAAAAAGCATGTCTAAATCATATTGGATTATTACATTTATAACTTTTATGCCAATATGGTGCTTTAACTTCAGAAACTCATTAAGGTAAAAATCCTCAATTTCAAAAATATCCCCTTTCATTTTTAAAACTGCAAAATAAGGAGCTCTACCGAAATGACCATATATTACTGAATCCAATCCATTTATATCTGCTACAGGAACTATTACCTTCACATCTTTCCGATGTGAAGGTTCAGCATGGATAGATATTGATTCTACACTATCGAATTCCGTTCGAATTGAATTTTCAATTTCAACAGAAATAGCATGCGCCTGGTAATTGCTAATTGATGGATTTGCTGTAAATTTCAATTCAAGCATCTGAAAAGGCCCGGCCTGGCGGATTTTACAGTCATTAATCGATTTAACACCGGGCACTTTCAATATCGCACGTTCAATGTTCTGCCGCAGTTCCGGTTCTAAATTGGCATCCAGCAAAACCAGAAGCGACTGCCAGATATTTTCCAAACCTAGTTTAATTATTAGTATAGATATTATTATTATTGCTATTCCTTCAGCATAGGGGATTTGCCAATACAACATCAAAATCCCTAAGAGTACAACAACAGAAGAAATAATATCCAGAAATGATTCACTGGCATTGGCAATAAGTGAATGTGAATTTATTTCATTTCCAATTTGCTTTTCTTTTCGTGCAATAAAATAAGCGGCAATAATAGAAATTAATGTAACAATTACCGGCAGCAATGGAAATTCAGTCGTTGATGGTATAAAAAACAGTTTTTCCCAACCGTCAAATAACAGTTCAATTCCTGCCCAGCAAATAAGTCCTCCAATAATCAGAGTAACAAAAGTTTCAGCTTTAAAAAGACCGTAGGGAAAACGTTCACTTTTATTTAGTGATGCTACCCATAACCCAAATGCCGAGGCAAAAATGGCAACTGTATCCGCCCCGCTGTGAAAAGCATCTGCAATTAAAACATCAGAATGAAAAATGTACCCGACAATTCCTTTTAACGCAGTAAGCAAAAGAGTAATAATTGTAGCCCAAAGTGCTGTTTTCTGTCCTTTTTTTAATTGTGAAATTGGATTATTCATTATTTTAATTAAGACAAATCTTCATTGGTTGATATTTCAAACTTTCTTGCCATAAACGCACCGCAGTTTGGACAGGCTGTCTGAAAACACGGCACACCTCTTTTATGCGGTATAACAGTGTTACAATTAGGACAGATACAATTTCCACAAACCTGTGTCGACTGCCGACGAGATGCTCCGTTCCCTTTGCCTCCGCCTCTTCCAAGTCCAAATCTCATATCACTATTCCTTTATTTACGTTTAATTTGATAGAATATTCCTCTTTCCTGGCGAATAGTTTCAACTTTGCCATCTGCTTCCAGAACATTCAAATATTTGTTAATTTCATTAACATGAGAGCCAAGAATTTGAGAAAGGTCAATGGATGTGCAGGGCCTTCTCTGTATTGTTTCCAAAACAGCACTTTCCATATCGTCCCTATAGGATTTTATCTCTTTCCGCACCGGAGCGGAAGCTATTATCTCTACATTATCAAGATTCCAGAAATCCGATATTACCTGTAATTCATTTCTATCTGCAGCATGTAAATTTGCTACAGCACCTGGCCTATCAAGCGTATTTAGCTGTATGGAGTCAGGATGTATTCTTTCAAATGCTTTTTTTAGCTGTAATAAATCTGCAATGCTATCGTTATAGCTGGGGAGAATAAATACCTCAAGCCATATTTTACCTTTATATTCCCTCCTGAAATCCTGAAGTCCCTGGATATAAGTATCAACATTAAGTTCCTTATACGGCATATTGATTTTTTGGAAAGATGAATTTAATGCGGCATCTAACGACGGCAGTATAAGGTCGGCATTCAGTAATTCAGACCTTAACTGTTTTTGATAAAGCAGTGTGCCGTTAGTTAAAACAGCAACCGGGATATCAGGTTTCTTTGTTTTGATAAATTGTAAAACATCGCCTATACGCGAATTGAGAGTAGGCTCGCCGGAACCTGAAAAAGTAATATAATCAGGATCTGCGTTACTGCTAAAATAATGATCTAATTCTTTTACAACATCATCGAAAGGAACATATTCTTTTCTTTCAATAGTTAAATTTGTTGTACTCCCGCATTCACAATAAATACAATTAAGTGAACATACTTTATGAGGCACTAAATCGACTCCTAAAGAAACACCTAAACGCCTTGACGGTACCGGGCCAAAAAGATATTTATACATAATTATAATTTCCTTGAAACAAAAGATTTTATTCTACATTTCTTGAAGTATCCCAGTTGATAGCTTTTTCAGGGCAGATATCAATACATTTACCACAACCTGTACAACGTTCATTGGAAACTATTATTTCCTTAGGATGACATGGCACTTTCATCGATAGACAGTATTTTACACATTTGGCGCAGCAGTAATTAGGCGACATAAATATTGCCCTGCTAGGGCAGACTTCAATGCATTTCTCGCATTTTATGCACTTAGTAAAATCAATTGCCGGATATTTTTTTGCTGAATTGTTTTTTCTCTTTTTCATAACTGATTGTTATATTCTAGACAATTATTATTAAGGTGCAGGTAGATAACATTAAAGATATCTTTTATTTGTTCTGTATTTGGGAGAGTTTTACTGATAATTTCAAGATAACGTCTTGATTTAACATTGTTAAAAGTAGCAGAAAAATTAATATCAAAAATCCAGCCAATCTGAAGCAGTTTGAAATCATTTAAATTTTTAATATCGTTAAAATTCACTATCTTTTTATTTAAAAGGCTTTCACAGACATTCGCTGAAATATCCGGTGTATTCGGCAGGTCGAGCTCTATTGTTTTATTTTGTTTACTGTTTAGTTTTTCCATATAATATTCAGTAACAACTCTGTAAATATCCAGTTTATCTGCGTCTCTGATAAGTTTAGTAAAAAACATACATTCATCTGTTTCGTTGCCAGGCAGAAAAGCTTGATTATGATATTTTACTGATTTAAGTATTAGATCTTTTGACCTGTATTTTAAAGTATCAAGGACCCGGTTCTTTCGTAATATTTCAACACCGAGTTCTGCATGATTTACAGATTTATTATCTGCAAATGTTCTATAAATTTTATACTGCTCAAATCTGCCTATATCATGCAGTAATGCAATGATTTTGGCCATATATAATTCATTCTGCCTAAGTCCTAGTGAATTCCCTATTTCTATAATTTCTTTACAAACCTGAACAGTATGTTTTTCTTTTAGTCTAATATTATCCAACAATTGCATATCGTCATTTTTAAATGACTGTACATAATCAAAAAACCACTTTTTGATTTCATTCAAATTGTTTTTTTCTATTTCTATCATAATTTAAAGTTCAACTTATTTCGAAAACAACTATATAATCTTCCCAGTTGGTGTCATATTGTCCGGAGGTGGTTTACCTGTCTGCATTCGTATTTCTTTTCTCTTACATTTTTCGGATTTTTCATTGTTTTCACAATACAAACTAATCCAGCCTTCATGGAGACATTCAGGATTCCCTTTGAAATTTAAAAAGAATCCACATTTTTCTAATAATTCACATTTTTTCGACATAATTATTCCCTTTCTTATTATTCGTTATATATAGGATACTAACTAGGCCCACACAAAACTTTTATACATTAGGCCTAATCAGTACAATGTTTTTTTATACAATTCAGCAAATCAGCTAACTGAGAAGAATTTATTTTGTAAAACACAGTTTTGCCTACTCTTTCTTTTTTTAAAAGCCCATGATTTTTTAACATCCTGAGATGCTCACATGCCTGATTTGGCGCAACCCCGCATAATTCTGCAACTTCATAAACAGGAAATCTGCCTATTGAAAGTATTTCAACAATTCTAATCCTTACGGGATGCGATAGCAGTTTCAGGCATTCAGAAGCTTTAGTTACATAACTGTAATCCATCAGTTCATTTTTTTTTGAGGAATTATCCAAATTCTATTTCTCCCTATTATACGGCCAGGCCATGATCCCGCCTTCCATAACTTTTACATTTTTCCAACCGTTTGCTAAAAGTATCAGTGCCGCCTCATAGCCGCGTAATGATATTTTACAGTAGCAGATAATTTCCTTTCCCTTATCTTCCGGCAATTCATTCAGGCGTGTACGCAACGCTCCTAACGGTATTAAAACTTCACCTACACCAAGACGCATTTCCTTATATTCATCAGGACCGCGTGCATCAAGCAGAAATGGTTTGTCTGTACACGTCAGCTTTTCACAAACTTCCCTGGCAGAGATACTAATCATTCTGCCTTTGATCTTATTCTGCATAATATGCGCAGAGGCAATAAAGTGATCTATAGCCAGAGAAAAAGACGGTGCGTATGGTAAGTTTGAGTTAACTAAATCGTCAACTGTAAGTTTTCCCTGAATAGCCATTGCTGCAGTTGCAATCTGTTTACTTACATCACCGGGGCCTACACACTGATAACCAAGAAGCCTCCCTGTATTTTTATCTATAATCATCTTACTGACTATAAGTACTCCGCTCATAAATCCGGGTTTGTCAGGGCTTGCGTTAATTACTGTTTCGATATCTATATGTTCAGGTTTATCTGCTGTACTTTCAGAAATACCGGTTGAACCGGCTGCATAATCAAAAATTTTACAAATACTTGTTTGAATGGTACCTGGAAAAGTGACTGAATTACCATCAGCAGCATTTTCGCCGGCAACACGTCCCTGCAGGTTTGCAAGGTCTCCCAATGGAGAATAGACTTTTTTGTTTGTCATTAAATTATTTATTTCGACACAGTCTCCGGCAGCGTAAATATCGGGGTCAGATGTCTGCATATATTCATTTACAGAAATACCGCCAAATCCACCAATTGCCAATCCCGCATCAGCCGCAAGTTTAGAATTAGGCTGTGCCCCTATGGCAACAACCGCAAGTTCACAGGGTAGCTCTGTGCCGTTCTGCAGTTTTACTGATGTTAGTTTGCCGTCATTACCCAGAAACGCAGCTACACCGTTATTAGTGATAACATGGACAGATTTGGAACGGATATGATTTTCTGCTAATTTTGCAAGTTCGGGATCAAGAAATGTAAGTAGCTGAGGCAAAAGCTCTATAACTGTAACCTCTATACCGGAAAGCTGTAATGCTTCGCATGTCTCAATGCCTATGAGGCCGCCTCCAACAATAACAGCTCTCTTTATTTTTTTCCCAACTCTGATTTTACGAAGATAATCAGCATCGCTCATTGACTGAAGCGTAGTAATGCCGTTTAAATCAGTTCCAGGAACAGGAGGAAGTTTTGGAATAGAGCCAGTGCAGATAATCAGCTTATCATATTCATAAGTATAATTTAAATAGAAATCTTGTTTTTTACATATTATTCTATGTTTTTTTCTGTTAATTGATACTACTTCTGTTTCGGTAAGGGCATTAATCCCTTTGGCATTAAGAAAAAAATCAGGATTTCTGATTACACCTGTTGGCGTGCAGGCAAGCATATTCCTGTCATAAAAAACTCCTCCTACATAATAGA
>CAZGAI010000234.1:0-6396 GCA_964523175.1 uncultured Victivallales bacterium
ATATTCAAACTACTAAAGATGAAATTGTAAGCCTTGAAACCCGTCTATCTGTTGCCGATGAAGTCAACAAACAGGCTCTCCAGCAGCAGATTGATTCAACCAACAGTGCTTTAGCAATCAACACAACAAACCTAAATGCTCTCGAAAATCAGTTGATAACCAAAACAGAGGAAGTAAAAGCAAATTTGGAGAACCAAATCTCTGCCGTTGACGAAAAGATTAATGACACTAAAAATAACCTTGCGACTCTTGAAACAGATTTCAATATACAGGTTTCTGATAAGGCTGCAGCACTGCAAAATCAGATAGACACAGTAAACAGCACCCTGACAGTAAACGAGACCAAACGTACAAACCTTAAATCTGAATTACAGCAGGAACTTGCTAATGTTAACTCAAATCTAACAGCAGAAATAAATAGTTCAAAAGACAATATTCAAACTACTAAAGATGAAATTGTAAGCCTTGAAACCCGTCTATCTGTTGCTAGTGAAATAAACAAACAGTTTTTACAACAGCAGGTAGATTCAACCAACAGTGCTTTAGCAATCAACACTACCAATTTAAATGCTCTCGAAAATCAGTTGATAACCAAAACTGAGGAAGTAAAAGCAAATTTAGAAAATCAAATATCAGCAGTAGATGAAAAGGTTAACGAGACAAAGGATAATCTTTCCACACTTGAATCCGAACTTAAAAATCAACTTAGTGAGAAAGCACAAACTCTACAGAATCAAATAGACACAGCTAACAGCACACTGATAGTAAATGTGGACAAGCGAGCTGCCCTCAAATCCGAACTTCAATCAGAACTCTCAAGCGTATATTCTACTCTTACAAATCAAATATCAGAAGCAAATTCCAAAATTCAAGAAAGAAAAGATGAAATTGTTGAATTAGAGAACAGGCTGGAAATGTCAGATGAACAGAATAAAAATCTTCTTCAACAACAAATAGAAGAGGCCAACAAAACATTAGCTGTTTCCCAAGCCCATATAGACAACCTTGTAAAAAACTTAGAAGCTTTTCCGGTTGAACTCAAGGCAAATCTTGAAAATCAAATTTCAGCTGTCGGAGAAAGAATAGATGAAAATAAAAATAACTTACTTACTTTGAAATCCGAATTGAAAGCTGAAATAGGAGAAAAAAACATAATTCTTATTGCAGAGATAGATGAATTAAAAGAAGAAATAGAGGCAGAAGCAAGCGAGAGAGAGGCTTTGGATATAAAACTGTCAAATCAAATGGAAAATGAAAAATTAGCCAATGCAGAAAAAATGGAAGTTTTTGAAGATAGCCTTACAGAATGTTATATAATATTGGATGAGCTAAAAGAGTCATTAAGAGCTGAACTTGAAAAAAACAACGGAGAGTTATTTGATCAACTTGAAGCAGTAATATATAAAATGAATGCTCTCGATGTAGCTATTCGAGAACGAATAGAATCACTGAATAGAAAAGTAGAGTTTTCTGTATTATCAGATGAAAAACTTATGGCTAAAGAAGCAGATAAATTAATAGAAATAACACAGGCAAGAGAAAGTATTATCATATTAAATCAATCAATTGAGGCTATAAAAGAGAGTGGAGGGGATTATTCAAGCAAAGATGAAGTATTGGCTATTGAAATTAAAGAATTTGAACTTCTGGAAAAAGAATATTTGGATTTACAGGAATCACTGAGTCGTAGACAGAAAGACAGTGAATTTGCAGTACATGAAACGCAAATAAATAACCTTTTAAGTGAACTTTCTTCACTCCAAACAGAATACAAAGAAACTGAAAGTAGTTTAATGGAACAGATGCAGGCTCTAGGTTTCAGTAACGATTCTCTTTCTGCAGAACTAGATGTTTCTGCGTCAAATATTGATTATATCACAAAACAATTACTTGTGCTTGACGAACGCAACCAGAACCTGATGGAAAACTATAGTTCGACTTCTGAAGAAAATACAGCTTTAAAAGATCAACTAAATAGTGCTAAAGCATCTCAGAATGCTCTTTCAGAGGGTACTGGCCAGGAGAGTCTTTCAAACAGTAGTACATTTACTGTTCCTACAATATCAAGTACAAGTTCATCCCCTGGTTACTATGATGATCTTAGAACCTCAGCAACATCACAACTCTAATTAAGGAAATAAAATGAAAGTAATTAAATTTACAGTATTAGCAGTCATTGCTGCTGTTTTCAGTGGATGTACATCTACTCAAATATCAAGGTCTTCCCCCATTGATGTTCTTGCTCCGGTGTTGGGATTAGGGGGAGCTGCCGCAGGGTTGTATGCGACAAAAGGCTCAGACGTAGGAACTCAACTTGCAGCTACAGCTGCAGGAGCTGTAGGAGCCTATCTTGTTGGAGAATTCGTGTCTGGGGGTGTGGATGAAGAATTGGTGAAAGAATTTGCAGCTGGTTATAATTTGGGCCGTTCAAATAGTGCAAAGGAATTATACTGGTCCTATCAAAAACTGCATAATAAACAAGCAGATGACAATCAAATAAAATATAGAATATACGACTTACCCGCTCCTTTTCAAAATGATGGGATAAAAAGAGTTGCATCAACTATTTCAATACCAATTGCTGTTCAATGAAAAAAAACATATCTATATAATTATTTTTATAATGTTTGTCTCATGTCAATCATTTGGATTCTTTGCGATTGTACACGACAATCTTGCTCAATTGTACCGAATGATTCAATTGCAGCAAAATTCATTATATCAGAGATTAGATATAAAAAGCAGTCTGGAAGCAATTGGGTTAAGTCAGAAAAACTTAAAAACTGTGACAGAAAACCTTAAAGTTGCAAAAGAAGACTTAATGGAAGCAAAGAAAATATACAGCAAAGGAGTTGAACTTTATTCGGCGGTTGGAGACCCCAAAGCATTAACTGCCTACCTGAATGCAGAAGTAGTTCATTTGGATTGGATAGATGAATCCTTAGATATATTTAATAAAACCGAAAGTGGACAATTTAATATTAATGATTATGATTCAGCAGTAACTAATATAAATGCAGTAGAACACATGCTGATGTTATCCGAAGAAAACATGGAAACAGTTTTTGAAGGTCAAAAAACTACAGAAGCAGCATTAGTAGCTATTAAAGGAAAAGTAGAAAAAGAAAAAAAAGCGGCACAAGAATTAGCAAACCTTGATAAGAAATATGACCCAAGGCGAGGAAGCATAAATGATACAACCTATGCAAATTATAAAGTAAACACTTTTAACTCATCAGTGGCTGTGAGAAAAAGTATTTCGGATTTACAGTATCAAAAAGCTCACTTAAGTGAGATAAAAATGTGGGAAAAACTCTGTAAAGAACAAGAAGAAAGCGACCGACGAGATTTACTAGCAAGAAAAAATGAACTAAAAAATTTAAAAAAGGACCCCGGGCAACAAGAAAAAAACTTGGTGAAAGCGAGAAACCAATACGGGATGGGAATAAGAAGCATAGGATATAGGGGGTCAATCTAATGGGTAGGCATAATTATAATATTGTAACAAATTCAGATCAATTATATAAAACAGTTATGATTGATATTTATAGTTTAATGTTACTTTTTGCCGTTATTATATTACTGCTCGGGATTTTAAGAAGTATAAGGACAACTACAACAAACCCTCAGCTAACTCTTGATTTTTATATAACCATATTTGTTGTTATAATTCTTATTGCCTTGCTGCCGGACTTTGCTCCTAAGCTGAAAGCATCAATCACTGGTTGGTCCACTCAATATAGTGAAAAAATGAGTAGGTTCCTTGCTGCAATAACACAGCTTCAAGTCGATGACGGGGGGTGGACGGCAATTAAAGCAAAATTATGTAACCTCATATTTTCGATTAGTATGTCTATGGCTACATTTGTTAGATATATCGTCACTATGTTTCTAGGGTTCATTTTTGATATACTTATATCCCTTTCCCCACTTTTTGTTTCACTATTTTCTCTACCTGAAACTAGATCAATAGCTATAAATTATTTTATGTTTTTACTGGGTTTAACATTATTGCCAGTATGTTATCTTTTCGGTGATATTATAGGAATACAGGTAATGATCTGGGCACTTGGAGCAACTGGTATTGCTTCAACTGGTACAGCTGCGATAACATGGGCATCTTCTGCTGTCCTAGTTGGGGCAGCTCCAGCTGCTCTTATAGCGTCTGCGGTGGCACTTGCTACCCTAGGAATTCTTTTCTTTTTTATTATGATTGTCGTGTATATCGGCATACCAATTTCTGTGATAGCCTTATTGCGGGGTTCGGGAATGATTAGTTCTATTACCTCCACTCTCAATACTGCATCTAATGTAACTAATGCAGCCACAAGAGGGGCAGGGGGGGTAGCAGGAAATAGTCAATTAATGTCAAATGTTAAAGAAGCACTCAAAAAATAGATAGGGAATTAATTGAAAAATCAACCTTACAATTCGTTTATTAAAGAACAGAATAAATTTCAGTTACTAATTCTTTATCATATACTATGTATATCATTATTTGCTATAGGAATTTATGTGATTTATGTATTTTTTCAGAACCCCGACGAGGTTCTTATATTTGACAAAGGTGGTAATGCACATGTAGCCCATACAAGCAACTTAACAGGCAACAGAATAGTTATTAAAGATATTGCTTATAAGGCAACGTATGCGCTATTAGCACGAACCTATAAAACTGATTCATCAAGACTTCTGAAATCCTACTTTTTAAAAAAAGCCGAGATAGCCGCTGAACAAATGATTGAAGAGGAGAGTCGTAAATTTGAATCCAGAAAGATAGTTCAAAGCATTAAAATAAAGAAAACATTTTTATTGAAATATAAAGGATATCCGGCAGTTATAGTTAAAGGAACACTTCGGCAGGTTGGTGAATATCACGACATTCTAATAGCAAAAGATAAAGAATTTTCACTCGTTCTTCTGTTGAAAAAAAGTGACGATAAAACGCAACTTCCTTATCGTGTATTAGCCATAAAATTAAAACTTAAATCAATAGAGGACCAAAAAGAAAATATAACATGACTTACAAAAAAATAAATAAAATCTTGTTTATATGTATATTAGCATATATACCGCTTTCACTTACATATCCAATATTGATGTATGCTTATAGAGACAACCAAAGATTGATAGTAATGGATACGAATAATACTTATCATCTCTCATCGTATACAAGCAAAGAACAAAAGAAAAAACTATACAAATCACTTGCACGATATGCAGTAAATGCTTTTTTAAGTCGAAATCCCAATGGTTTAGATCACCCGCTTCTATTCGATGATATATACTTTAAATCTGCAAGAATAGGAGCAATAAAACAGATTGAATCAGAGGAAAAAAAATTTAAAGATAACCAAATTCATCAAAAGGTAGAAATTTTAGGAACGAAGGTTTTACCTAGCAGCAATAATACCTCTTATGTAAATGTCAAAGGACAGCTCATACGTTTCTATTTATATGATGATGAAGAAGCAAGTTATACCTTAACATTTGAAGCATCACTCACCTTACAAAGAAATAAGAATTTAGCTACTAATTTTCAGTATCCATATGTCGTTGTTAAGCTTAAATACAAACAGCAAATAATAAATGATTAAAAAAAAGGAAAGAAGTAAAGTGAAAATAAGAACAATCATCATATTGCTGTTTGTGTTTGCCTCAGCAATTAATGTAAGCGCTGAAATTAATAAGGCAGAAACCAAAAAGCAAAATCAATACAGAGAGTTTCCACTTCATAAAGGTTCTCTCTACTACATTTATGTCAAGAAAGATGGTGGTTGTACTACTGTTACTTTTCCATCAAAGATAGGTAAAATTGCAGGAAAGAATGTATCTAAAGATACAGATAATGCGGACTTTTATATTCAAAGTAAAGATGGAAGCAATTACTTCAATATTGTTGCACTTACAGCAAAAGCCGAAGGCACTTTAACTATAGTATATCAAAGGCAGACATATATACTATATTTGATCAACTCTCCCGACAAAGCATATGCAGCTGTAAATTTTATTCCAGGTCAACGTAGAGCCGTATCTTCCAAGAACAATATTTCTGATGAAAGATTAATAAGCCTAATCAATATAACTAAAATATATGATATTTTTCAACAGAAATATCCTAACGATCCTATTATTTCCCGGTCAGAAAAAGTATTAACAAATAATATATATAAATATAAAAAGTTTAATATAAATCTGAAGGAAGTCATTAGATTCAACGATGATGAGACTCTTGCTTTTAAATTATTGCTTGAGAATCCCACAGAGGAAGCAATCAAATATGACAGATATAGTTTCAGCGCCATGTGTGGCGGCAATGTATACTACATGAGTGCTAGCGATGCGACAGGTGTCATGCAGCCAAAATCTCAATCATACGCTTTTTTTACCATAACC
>CAZGAI010000235.1:0-6392 GCA_964523175.1 uncultured Victivallales bacterium
ATATCAATAAATTCTTTCTGTTCCTCCCGCGTTTTTGCTTTCTTAAGCAGATGGGTGCTCCCCAGAATAGCATTCATAGGTGTACGTATCTCATGACTCATCGCTGCAATAAACATATTTTTAGTCTTGGCATTTTCCTTTAGTTGCCTATTAAGTTTTTCAAGCTCTTTTCTGCTTTTTAGCAAATTACCTGATTTTTTCTTGTCTTGATTATCTTTTATCATATTTTATTAGACTTTTTAGTATGTTTTAGTAAATATTCAAACTTCAGCTGCAGTGCGGGATAAGGTAAATCAATCTTTATTTGAAGATTATATCGTATTCTTCTACCCATTGCAATAATAAAAATAATTCTCTTTGAATATTCTAAGTTGAAGACTTTTGTCTCTTGAAATAAAAAACAATCCGGTGAAATATAACAGTAAAGATTAATCCATCGATCTGTCTATCTAAACTTCGGCGCAATAAGGAAGTTTTAGTTATAAAAGATCCAAGAGTTAATCCAATAAAATTTCCTTAAGCTTTTCTATTCCTATCTTCTCCACAAAGCGGGACGTTCTTACATCTTCATTGGCATTTTCCGCATAGTATTCAAGAAATTTTTTCAATATTCTAATAACATCCTCATCGCTTAAATTCTTAGCTAAAATTTCACCGCCTCTGGGCATAGTCCCAGCCCTGCCCCCTAATGCAACAGTCCACCCCAACCTTTTACCAATCACCCCAATGTCTTTTATAAAACTGTTCGCGCAGCACATATTACAACCGGAAACTCCAATTTTCACTTTAGCCGGAAGTTTCATTTTATAAAATGTTTTCTCCAGTTTAGTTCCAAGTCCAATAGAATCCTGTATTCCGTATTTGCAGTAATCGGTACCGGGACAGGTTTGAACATAGTGAAAACATAAACCTTTCGCATGTGCAACATCCATGCCAAGTTCTTTCCAAACTGCATCAATATTTTCCTTCTTAACACCAACCAAAGCTATTCTGTTACCAGCTGTAATTTTAACTACAGGAAGGTTAAACTTTCTCACTGTTCGAGATATTTTGTCAAGAATATCAGGTGTTAATATCCCTCCGGGAATTCTCGGAGTAATAGCATATGTTTTATTATCTCTCTGTAAAATTGCACCATCCAATAATGTATTATCTGAATCCATTGTATTTTCTCCCTCTATTCGTCAATGATTTAATTAGTGATTTATTGATCTGCTGATCTAGTGATCCAATTCCTAAAAGTTAAATTTTAAGACTCCAAATCAAATATCTTTAATATTTGTTATTATAAGTGTTTTATAATCAAAAAACCATATTAATTTAGAGAATTATAAAGTCCAATAAAAATAAACCAAGGTTTACCTTGAACTATGAATTCAAACAATCACTGGAACTCACAACTTAAAAATTCCTACCATTCTCTTAAAAGCATTGAAGAAACATACAATATTACTGTTCCATCAGAGCTATTCGAAACAGAAGACAAGTATCCAATACTCATACCGGAATATTATTTTGACCTGATAGATAAAAACAATATTCCAGGTGATCCAATTTGGAAACAGTGCATTCCAAATATAAGTGAACTGCAGGATATTACATCTTCTCCTGATCCACTAAATGAAGAAAGACAAATGCCGGCAGCCAAACTTATTCACAGATACAGAGATCGGGTGGTCATGCTCACAACCAGTAGATGTTCAATGCAGTGCAGGTTCTGTTTTAGAAAAAGATACTGGAAAAATGGTACAAAACGAGAGGACATTACCAATGAGGAATTGGATAGTATCTGTAACTATTTGAGCCGTAATACGGCAGTACGAGAAGTGCTTGTTTCAGGCGGCGACCCTTTAATACTCAATACTGACAGACTAAAATATATACTTGACAGACTGGCAGAGATAAGCAGTATTGACATAATACGCATAGCTTCAAGAATCCCGGTAACCCTGCCGTCAAGGATTGATAAAAATCTGACAGAAATGCTCTCAATTTACCCAGGACTCTGGTTCGTAACACATTTCAACCATCCGGCTGAAATAACACAACAATCAATTAAAGCTTGTCAACTAATAATTAACACCGGCATCCCCATACTTAACCAGACAGTTTTACTCAAAGGTATTAATGACAATGCCAATATTCTAGAAGATTTATTTAGAAAATTGATTAGAATTAAAGTAAAGCCACACTACCTTTTTCATGTTGATCCTGTAAAAGGAGTTAAACATTTTGCTACAGGAATAAACTGCGGTCTGGAGATTATAAAAAAATTTCGTACAAGATTATCATCTATTGCTGTACCACATTTTGCGATAGATCTACCGGAAGGTGGAGGCAAGGTGTCTTTACAGCCGGATTACAGCAGTGATGACGGTTTTTTATCAATAGACAATAAAAAAACAGTTCAATATTATCCCGATAAGAATTAGACGGCCCACGAAAACTTTGATTGAATCTGATTTTATTTCAAAAGTAATTCTCCTTTTCCGTACTTCTCACAAAAAAATATTTTGAGGAATAACGTATGAAAGACTTTTATGGAACTATATAGTTATTTAATAATTTTCTTAGCAATAATTTTTTCAGCTACTTTTATTAGATCATCCATTGGATTCGGGGATGCCCTGATTTCCATGCCGCTTCTAATTTTACTTAGTGGACTAAAAACAGCTACACCTATTTCAGCTATGCTTTCCGCAACTATCGCTTTATTGATTCTCACCACAACCTGGAAAGAAATTCAGTTTAAAAGTGTCTGGAAATTAATTGTAGCTTCTGCTGTCGGAATTCCTATTGGCCTTTTCTTTCTAAAAGGCAGTTATGATGATATTATGAAGATTATTCTGGGAATATTGATAATTATCTTCTCAATATTTAAGCTCCTGGAACCAAAACTAATACAGATAAGAAATACTAAGTCAGCATATATTTTTGGTTTTTTAGGTGGAATTTTCGGTGGAGCCTTTAACACCAGTGGACCGTTCATAGTGGTTTATGCTACACTCAGAAATTGGTCTCCTAGTAAGTTCAGAACAACATTACAGGGATATTTTCTGGCAAGTAATATAATTATATTAACCATGCATGGAGCTTCAGGGTTATGGACTAAACAGGTTTTCATTCTATACTTGACTGCATTGCCTGTAATCATAGTAACAACACTTATAGGAGGGAAGTTAAACCATATTATCCCAAAAGGTAAATTTGATAAACTAATTTTCTGTTTTCTGCTAATTATTGGTGTTTTGCTTATATTTCAGACAACTTATGTATATTTTTAAGGCGGGCTTTACCCACACCCCAAAAAAGCTATTGGCTCCTCCTTCATCCAATGCTACGGCTGATAAATTTTAGCCTTTGGCTATTGAGCTTACAAACTGTAAGCAACCAACGGCCAGCAGCAGTCTTGCTAATGTTAGAAACGTTTTTATGTTAGAAGTTTAGAAAAAATAGTCTAAAATTACCATCAATCGAAACTTATTTATTAAATTCTTTTTGTGCGAAAATGAGGTTTAGCTGTGTTTCAATTAATTGGGAAGCCATTTTATTCGCTATTAAATAACTAAGTTATTCTCATCTTCTTATGACAAAAACACATTTTTGTGATATAATAATCATTGAGAGTAATTTTATTCCTATATTTTTATATCTATTATTGAACATAAATTTTATAAGGGCCAAAAAATGAAAAAAACAAAGATTATTGCAACTATCGGACCGGCAAGTAAAGATCAGAAAACAATCGAAAAAATGGCCAAAGCCGGTATGGATGTCTGTAGACTGAACTTCTCTTTCGGTACACATGAAGAACACCGCGAAATGATTACTACTATCCGTAAAGCTAGCGCAAGCGTTGGTAAAGCAATTGCAATTATGCAGGATTTACAGGGGCCTAAAATCCGTATTGGAAAACTTAACGCAGATGTAACTGTAAAAAAAGATCAGAAAATCATTCTTTCCGGCAAAGCTGAACATAAAGAAGAGTTTACATTACCAACTACCTATGCTGAAATTGCATCTGACACCGAAAAAGGAAAAACAATCCTTTTGGCTGATGGAAAAATTATCCTTGAAGTACTTGATACTAACAAAGAAGAAAAAGAAGTCCATTGTAAAGTTTTAGAAGCTGGAACCATTTTAACCGGTAAAGGAATAAATCTGCCATACACAAACATTTCCCTTCCATGCCTTACGGAAAAAGATATTCAGGATGCTATTTTCGGTGCAGAAGCCGGCGTAGACTACATGTCACTGTCATTTGTCAGAAAGGCTAAGGACGTGACAGAACTACGGAAACTGTTAAAAAAACACGGCAGAGAAGACATTCCTATTGTTTCAAAAATAGAAAAACCGGAAGCTGTTGATAATATTGATGCCATTATAGAAGAGACTGATGTAATAATGGTAGCGCGCGGTGACTTGGCAGATGAAGTTTCTTTTGCAAAAGTACCGGTGATACAGAAAAAAATTATTAGAAAAGTCAACATCAAAGGCAAACTGGCAATTGTTGCAACTGAAATGTTGGGTTCTATGGTCGACAACCAATTACCAACCAGAGCTGAAGTAAGTGATGTTGCAAACGCAGTTCTTGATGGTACAGATCTTACTATGCTGTCCAATGAAACCGCAATGGGTAAATTTCCAGTTGATGCGGTAAAAATGATGGCAGAAATAGCAAGGGAGGCTGAAGACTCAATTATAGGACATGATTATATTGATGAATTGGAGCTT
Organism: uncultured Victivallales bacterium; assembly: GCA_964523175.1. Taxonomy (GTDB): domain Bacteria; phylum Verrucomicrobiota; class Lentisphaeria; order Victivallales; family GWF2-38-69. Next base: position 4,735 of record CAZGAI010000235.1, read on the forward strand.
GCTGAATCTGACTCTAAACTGGAATCTCTATGCTCAACTGTCGCCAACCTTTCATTTGATCTTGGCAACTTCCCGATAGTAGTTTTTACAAGAACAGGAAAAACTCCTCAGTTTTTATCAAAATTCAGGCCTGAAACTACTATCTTTGCTGCTACATATCAACAAAAGATATATCAAAAAATGGCATTTCTAAATAATGTATACCCTATTCTGCTTGATGAGGAAGATTTTAAATCTCCTAAAACACTTCAATGCGTTATACCTGGAGTCGGAAAAATCCTTCATGCAAGAAAACTTATTGAAAAAGGACAACAGGTTATAGTTTTTACCGCAGAATATATTGATGGCAAATGGACTGATATGCGTACAATTAAAGTAAAACCTCTGTAAGATAAATTTCATATTTTATCGAACATACTAAATTATCTATAGCAGGTAGACAAATTAGTATGTTCTAATCAAACACTTTAAAACTATCTCCATCTAATTCAGAATAGATAAATCCATTTGAATCGTTGTTTTAGTGACAGCACTTGAATTTTTAAATAAAACTGAATATTCACCTAATGTCATATAACCAAAATTATTCAATATTTCCGCTAACACAGGTCTTCTGGTTTTTATGGCTTCCGATAATTTTAAAATTTGTTTGTTCATCGACAATGTTGAGTAGGCTTTGGGTAAAATGTAATATTCTCATATTAAAAACAATCTCATCCTCAAATCCAGCGGCTATAATCTGAGTGACTTTCAAGTCTCTCTTCAATATCATCCGGCAGTTGAGGGAAAAAATTAAAGCCTGTAATTCTTTCTATATTATTAACAGGAACTGTATAGCATGAGAGTGGTTTGTCAACTCGCCTATTAGGTAATATAAAGCCAATGGCCTTTACATCAGGCTTTCTATAGTCAAGAATAACCTTAAAATAGGCATCAGGGATATCAACGCCATTACGACCAATTTCCTTATGCTTTTTATTATTGTAAAATATTGGTCCTGTAACAACAGATATTCCATGGTTTTTCACAGCCCAGTCCCTTACTTTTTTTTCAAGTTTTTTCCATACTCCTCTATTAAACTCAGGTTTTTGAGGAGACATATTACTCATGTAGAATGTTTCGCTCATAGCAGTTTTATTAAAAGCCATTGCTGCCGCAGGGCATAAATGTCCTCGATCATATCCAGATTTTCTGTAGTCATTCAAGTCAGCAGAACCGGTTTTAAGAAAGGGATCCGGACGAAAATCATCTGTACGTCGAACTCTTCGATTAAGTATCATATCTTTTGTTAGGTTATAAGAAACCCAGTTTGCCTGTTCTGTATCTTCATTATATCCAAGGGTATAGTATTTACGTTTCACAATGCAATTACTTGCTGGGACCGAAACTTTAGCATTACTGTTGGTTATGGATTTTTGAGAGGAGAATGTTTGAGAAATACTTTCTTTATCTACATGGCCTGACAAATTAATTATTTTTTCAAGGACAGGTTTATATCCTGAGGAACAGAAATAAAAAATCTCTGTGCGGAATCTATCAGCAGTTCCACCGATAAGCATCATAATAAGGGAAAGTATTATAAAATTCCGCACTCGGCTCAAAAAAGTATTTTTGAGCCGAGTGCGGAATTTTATAATACTTTCCCTTATTATGATGCT
>CAZGAI010000236.1:0-6376 GCA_964523175.1 uncultured Victivallales bacterium
TCAATGTTCAATGTTCAATGTTCAATGTTCAATGTTCAATGTTCAATGTTCGATGGTTGCAATGGCGTAAAATATTACGCACCTTACTGATTACCAGTTCACTCTCCGGGCTTCGCCTCGGAACAGCTGATTACTGTTTACTTAACCTAGGACCCGAAGGGGTATCTTCAACATTCCAGCCTAGTTCTTTTAACTTATCTCTTAATAAATCAGAAGTGGCAAAGTCTTTATTTTTTCTGGCATTTTGTCTTTTTTCGACCATATTTACGATTTCAGCCGGAGTTTCATCTTTTACTTTTTCGAAATCAAAGACAGCCAAAATAGTATCAAATTCCTTAAAAGCATTAAGCAGTAGTTCGGCACCTACTTTACCCAGCTTATCTGAAGCGATTAGAATATTAGCTTCTTTTTGTAAGCTGAACACAGCAGACAATGCCTCAGAAATATTAAGGTCATCACTCATTGCATTTCTGAATTTATCTAAATATTTATTAATTATCTCTGTTGTATCCGTACCTTTCATTTCTGAAAGTATTAGTTCATTCAACCTTACAAAGAAGTTATTAAAATTCTTTAATGTCTCCTGAGCGTGTTCGCATGCCTCAAGTGTAAAGTTTAATGTTCTTCTATAATGAGCTGAAATCAGGACCCATCTAATTGCATTATTGCTGAACCCACGTTCTTCAAGATCACGAAGAGTGAAAAAATTTCCGAGAGATTTTGACATTTTTTGACCTTCTACAATCAGGTACTCACAATGCATCCAGCAATTTACAAATTTTACTCCATTTGCTGCTTCACTCTGTGCAATCTCATCTTCATGATGCGGAAACATGTTATCAATGCCACCTGTATGAATATCAAAAGTTTTTCCAAGATATTTCATGCTCATTGCGCTACACTCTATATGCCACCCCGGTCTTCCACGTCCCCAGGGACTTTCCCAGAAGTTGTCTCCATCATTTTTACTCCAGGCTTTCCACAGTGCGAAATCCGCCACGGAATCTTTTTCATATTCATCGGTTTTAATTCTTGCGCCGGAGCGTTGATTTTTCATGTCAATTCTGGCTAATTTACCATATTGAGGGAATTTTGTAATAGAAAAATAAATTGAATCATCTTCACTTTGATAAGCGTATCCTTTATCTATCAGGACCTTTATCAATTCAATCATTTCGGGAATATGGTCTGTTGCAGCTGGAAAAAATTCAGCTTTGTCAAACCTTAATTTATCAAGATCTTCAAAGAAAGCATCTTTATATTTTTGTGTGTATTCCTGTAGCGGAATATTTGCGGCAATTGAGTCTCTAATAGTTTTGTCATCAATATCAGTTAAGTTCATTATCTGAGTAACTTTGTATCCCAGATATTTTAAAGTTCTTTTTAAAATATCTTCAAAAATAAAAGATCTTAAATTACCTATGTGTGAGAAATTATAAACAGTAGGTCCACAGGTATATAATCCTACATTTTTACCGTTGATAGGAATAAAATCTTCCTTTTTTCTAGCCATTGTATTATATAGTTTTACAGTCATTTTTTTTCCATTTTAAAATTAAAAAAATACTTTTTAACATATTTACCTTGTGCGTATACCTTTTATTGAAACAGTATATTTCAGGTTTTCCGCCAGCATAACAGCAATATCTTTGCAGAACTTTTCCCCGGTTGGGAGCTGAACTCCGAGATATTTTTTGGAAAAGCCATAAATATCAGAAAACCGTAGGTAGACAGGTAAAGTTTTTTCTATGATTTTTTCTTCCTTAAGGGTGAAATGACGATTAATTCTAGTAATAATCTCATTTATACTGTTAATGACAATGTCAAAACAGGGAAAAAGAACAAGCTCTGTAATAATCGGTTTAAAATCATAATATTGAGCTAACACTTCAAGTTTTAAATTTATTTTTATCGAAGGAAATAGCCTGCTTATGCCGGCAACATCTATTAAGCTTGATTTAATTAGTTTTTGAGTATCCGGAGATAATAGCGGCAATATTTCTGAAGCCGACAGTATCCATGGTGTAGTACCAATATTCAGATAATTCAAATTTTTAAATTTGGGGACAGAAATATTAAATTTCTTGTAATATCTTGCCAATTCTAAAAGCAGAGAAGGTGAAGCATCAGAAACCCCCAGAGAGTCACATGCATTTATAACTTTTTCTGATAGGCATGCTAAATTCTCACCTTTAAGGCCAAGCTGAGTTTTAAACAATTTTTTTACTGTATCGTATGATAGTAAAATATTTTCTGTTTCTATACTATTTTTTTCTCGAAAATTTTCGGCAATGTTAGGATAGCCGGCGTCTTCAAGAATTTTTACTAGAAAAGAGTTGATTTCGGGGTCAGAGAAAACGACACCACTATTAGAGTGGAATATCAAAGCACTTTCAACTGCATTTGTAAGATCTTCTGCAAGCCAATAGTCTTTAATACCTGAGTCCATGCAACTGCGTATTAGTCGGGACTGAAGCTCTTCTGGTTCAAATCTTCTTTTTGCCCCGTCATTTGCCACTACCATAATGGCAGAAGAACTAAGACATATCATATTAAACACCTCTAATTTAAATATTCCACGACATACTTTTCGTGCAGACTCAAATTATTTTTTTTTATTCAAAAGTCTGATTTCTTCAATAAACTGATCTAGATCTTTAAACTCTCTATAAACAGAAGCAAAGCGTACATACGCGACTTCATCGAGTTCTTTTAATTCATCCATAACGCGACGGCCTATTTCTCTGGACGTAACCTCTCTTTCGAAATCATGCTGAAGGGTCATTGAGACCTTTTCGACAACTTTGTCTATCTTTTCTTCGGTTACAGGTCGTTTCCAGCAGGCATTTTCTATACCTTTTCTTAATTTTGAACGTTCAAATTCAACTTTGCTGTTGTTTCTTTTTATTACGTTCAGTTCAGATTGAATTACTTCTTCATATGTAGTGAACCTATAACCGCAATCTAAGCATTCTCTTCTTCTTCTAACAGCTGCTCCCTCTTTTGCTGTTCTGGAGTCAACAACTTTATCGCCTATAAAATTACACTTTGGACACCGCACTTCAATTTCCTCCCCACTGAAACTAGGTTACACATACAACCCCACGATGTGGAGACGCAATGATTGCGCCTCAAACGTATTGCAGGCCGTTATGCTGTGTAAGACGCATGCAATGCGTCTCTATATTATACGTTTTATTTATAATAAAACTTTGTACACAAAGATCGGCTCTTCACTGTAAAAAACTTCTTTTATACCTGTATTTTTTCGGATACAGTAATAATTTTTTTAGCCCGTCCTGTAGTTAAATCATAAGTAATAACAGCACCGTCAAGGCGTATTAGTCCTTTTTCTACTACTTCCAGTCTGTTGGGCATCCCTGTAGTAAATTTATATAGAACATTTTTTATTTCTCTGCCCAGGATTGATTCGTGACCTCCAACCATGCCTAAATCTGTTAAATAGGCTGTACCTCCCGGCAGAATTTCAGGGTCTGCTGTCTGTACATGTGTGTGAGTACCAAGCACTGCAGTAACCTTTCCATCTAAAAATCTTCCCATCGCAAGTTTTTCACTGGTTGCTTCAGCATGGAAATCAACAAAAATACATTTTATCGCTGAAGGTAGGGATTTTATTATTCGTTCAGCTTCCATAAAAGGACAAGATGGAGTTTCTTTCATAAATACCTTACCCATCAGGTTAATAACTGCTACTTCTCCTGCAGCGGGAACACGGAAAACACCATAACCTTTTCCAGGTTGAACTGGATTGACATTGGCCGGGCGAATAATATTTTTCAGCCGAACAATTTCATTTTGAAAACTTTTCTGTGCCCACACATGGTCCCCGAGAGTAAAAACATCTACTATGCCCTCCGGAATGTCTTTGATACATTTTTCGTTTATTCCGGAACCGGCCGCCATATTCTCGCCATTGGCAATACAAAACGAACAATTGTATTTTTTACGTAATTCGGGTACAAGCTCTCTTACAGCTTTTCGGCCACCTTTACCAACTATATCTCCAATAAAAAGTAAATTCATAATGTCCAAGCATCAATTTCTTCCTCCTTCGCTCTATCGAGCTATAGCGGATAAAAATTTTTAATTTTTAATTTCTAAATTACTTAGCGTACTCAATAGAACGGGTTTCTCTTATAACGGTTACCTGAATTTTTCCCGGATAATTCATTTCTTTTTCAATTTTCAGGCAAATATCGCGTGTTAGAGCTTGTGCAGTATCATCTGATATTTTATCTGGCTCAACAACAACCCGTATTTCTCTTCCTGCCTGCAGAGCAAAACATGATTCAACGCCATCAAATCCACTGGCAATATCTTCGAGTTGATTAAGCCTTTTTAGATATAATTCTGTTGTTTCGCTACGGGCACCCGGCCTGGAAGCACTTAAAGTATCACAGGCATTGACTAATATTGCGTAAGGACTTGTTGGATCAACTTCTTCATGATGTGCTGCTACGGCATTAATTACGTCTGGATCTTCTCCATTTTTTCTCAGAATTTCTGCACCTATTGCCGCATGTGTTCCTTCAATTTCGTGATCTACACCTTTTCCTATATCATGTAAAAGGCCTATACGTTTAGCCTTCTGTTCGTCCAGTCCCAATTCTGCAGCAATCATACCCATAAAATATGCTGTTTCAAGGGAGTGTTTGAGTACATTCTGAGAAAAACTGTATCTGAACTTTAAACGACCTATTAACTTAATTAACTGCTGAGAAATACCTTGAACGCCAACATCAAGAACTGCGGTGCCGCCGGCATTCATAATATCTTTTTCTACTTCTTTTCTTACCTTTTTGGTCACTTCCTCAACTCGGGTAGGGTGAATTCTTCCATCAGCTATCAATCGTTCCAAAACAATACGACCAATTTCTTTTCTGACCGGATCAAAGCAGGAAATAACTACTGCTTCAGGAGTGTCATCGATGAGAATATTTACTCCGGTAACAGACTCTAAAGCTCTAATATTTCTACCGTCTCTGCCAATAATCCTACCTTTCATTTCATCGCCCGGCAAGGGGATTGTGGCGGCGGTACGTTCATATGTACACTCTGATGAATAACGCTGAATCGCAGTAATCAGTATCTTTTGAGCTTCAATATCAGCTTTTTCTTTTGTTTTTTCCTGAATGTTGCGAATTAATATTCCTGCTTCATGTTTCAGTTCATTTTCAAGCTTGTTAAAAAGAATTTTCCTTGCTGCGTCTCTGTCAAGTTCTGCGATTCTTTGAAGTTCCCCTATTTGTTTAGAGATTTTAGTCTGGAGTTCTTCTTCTTTTGCACTAATACGTTCTTTTTGTTTCGTTAACTCTTTTTCTTTACTTTCTATTACTTCATACCTAGCATCCAGGATATCAAACTTTTTATCAAGGTTTTCTTCCCTTACATCTAAACGCTGCTCAAGTTTATTCAGTTCTTTACGTCTTTCGCGTGTCTCCGTCTCAAAATCTTCTTTAAGCTTAAGAATTTCACTTTTAGCAGAAACTTTAGCTTCACGCATTATATGTTCTGCTTCTCTCTTAGCGTCTTCGCGTAGCCTGGAAGCTTCTGCAACAGCCGAATTTTTTCTTGAACTTGAAACAATCCAGAACAAAACAATCCCGGCAACAAAAGCCAGGACAATAAATCCTAAATACATCGTATACATATTTAACTCCGTTCTATCACGTTTATGTTGTTGTTTAAAAAATATAATAAACCGTTTTTTTTATAAACAGTATTCACGCTAATTCAAAATAATTTCATTTTTTTAAGGGGTTGTGGGTGTGATATTGCCCGTCCCTGAATCTTTCCAATATTTTAACCTTTCTTTGATTTTTCGTTCATATCCGATATCGGCGGGGGAGTAATATTCTTTGGATACCCCCATATAACTCTGCTCAATAAAATTACCCTTATAATTATGTGGGTATTTGTATTTCTTATCATTTTTTTCACCGGTACTGGTACAATAATGTGACTTTAAATAAACAGGTACCGGTTGCATTCTGTTATTTTCAATGTCCTTCATTGCTTCTTTAATTCCTACATAAACCGCGTTACTTTTAGGTGCTGTTGCACAATATGTCACTGCCTGTGCCAGTAAAATACGTGCTTCCGGCATGCCAATCATTTCAACAGCTTTCATTATAGAAACAGCCACTTCAATTGCTCTTGGGTCTGCGTTGCCAATGTCTTCTGATGCAAAAATAACTATTCTTCTAGCTATAAACATTATATCCTCTCCTGATTTCAGCATTCTGGCAAGCCAGTACAGTGCTGCATCCGGATCGCTGCCTCTCATACTTTTTATAAAAGCACTTATTGTGTCATAATGTTCATCATCACCATAATTAATAGATTTCTGCTGAAT
>CAZGAI010000237.1:0-6372 GCA_964523175.1 uncultured Victivallales bacterium
GAGAAAATGGGGCATAAAGTTTATTATTTGGCTGGTAGTCCAGGAAATACAGAGGCGTATATAATTCCCGAACTGCATTACAAAGATGAAGAGAATCTTAAATTTATTGAAAACGCATTTGTTAAACTTGAGGACTATAAAGACGAAAATGAATTTAGAACAGCGATTGAAGCATATACCAAACGTGCAGAAAAACATCTTGAAGAATTTATCAAAGAATATGATATTGATGTTTTAGTACCTAACAATATCTGGTCACGAGGCTGGAATATACCTGTTGCTATTGCATTTGAGAGGGTTATAGCAAAGCTGAAAGTTAAATGTATTGCGCATAATCATGATTTTTATTGGGAGCGTGAAAAGTTCGTAAAAGGAACGTGTAATTATGTAGAAGCCTGCCTTTGCGATTATTTTCCACCAAAAGATGATTTAATTAAACATGTTGTAATTAATGAAATAGCCAGAGAAGAATTAAAAAAACGCAAAGGGCTGGATTCCACTAATGTACCTAATGTTTTTAACTTTTCCGCGCCGTTATGGAGGATAGATGATTATAATAATGATTTTAGAAGTACTATCGGGCTGAAATATGATGATATCCTTGTTCTTCAGGCAACGAGAATTGTAGAAAGAAAGGCTATTGAACTTGCCATTGATGTTGTAGCAAAATTAAAGTCCGACCAAAACCTTAATTTATTATATACAAATAAGCTTTATGACGGCAGGCAGTTTACTGAAAATAACAGGATAGTTCTTGTGTTAGCAGGGCTTCACGAATTCAGTTCTAAATATATTGAATACCTTAAAAACAGAGCGGAAGAAAAGAGTGTTGAACTTCTATTTATTAATGAGATTATTGAAGATGTTCGCTGTACAAAAGGTGATCAGAAATGTTATTCTCTCTGGGATGCCTTTGCTAATTCTGATTTGGTCACATACCCAAGCATATACGAAGGCTGGGGTAACCAGTTCCTGGAAACTGTTTTTGCCAAAAAACCGGTAGTAGTTTATGAGTATCCTGTTTATTTAACTGATATTAAAGCCTGTGATTTTGATATTATTACATTGGGAAACACATATTCTGTAGGGAAAAACGGGCTTGTAGATGTTGAAGATAAAATATTGGAGCGCGCAGCTGCGGAATCCATTGAGATACTGATAAATAATGACAAAAGAAATCATGTTGTTGAAAGAAACTTTGAAATATGCAGCCAGCATTTTTCATACGACAGTCTGGCTAAAATTTTAGAAAAACTGTTTAAGTTTTAACTGTATAAACGAAACGTCTGCAGAAGACGCGCGGCGCGTGTCTAATTCATGGTATTGCGTGTCCTATGGGGTGTCAGACAGACACCGTCTGTCTCTACAGAGGGAATGTGTTTTTCGTCTGATGTTGTGGAAAATATAACCAGGCTGTAGAGACATGCGGTGCGTGTCTAAATCATGGTATTGCACACTGAACGGTTTTTAGACAGACACCGTCTGTCTCTACGATGGGTAGCGAAAATATTATAAATTGTAAAATATGGATTTGTTAATGGACAATGACCTATATAAAGATAAATATAGAAAATCGACACATCGCCTTAAAGGTCATGATTATTCTTATCCCGGGTGGTATTTCATAACGATCAATACGTATAAACATCATAATATTTTTGGAAAAATAGTCAATGAAGAGATGCAGTTGAATTCATTTGGAGCAATTGTACTGTTAGAATGGAATAAAACCGAAAATATCCGAAAAGAGATTGATCTTGATGAATTTGTAGTTATGCCAAATCATTTTCATGCTTTGGTTGGGATAGACTTTAGTAATTATATAGAACAGAAAGCAATTACTGGAAATATTATAGATAACTACAGGCCTAAATCAATATCAACAATGATTAGCGGATTTAAGTCATCTGTTACGTCTAAAATTAAAAAGTTTATAGATGTACAGAAAGAGTATAAAGTCTGGCAGAGTAATTATTATGATCATATTGTGCGAAATTCTGAATCATTAGAGAAAATTAGAAGCTATATTAGAAATAATCCATCAGTTTGGAAACAGGATAGATATTATAGATAGGTATTTAATCAGTACCTGTAGAGACACGCGGCGCGTGTCTAATTCATGGTATCGGATACCCGATGGGGGTAGACAGACACCGTCTGTCTTTACAGATGCAATAATATTATAATTAGAAAGAATAAAATATGACTAACAGTAAAAAGCGATATATGAGGCTAGATGACTGGAGTGAAGTAAGAGTAAAACGAATACCACATCTTAACCATTTATGTGTTCCAATAGGGTATAACAGAAAAGATGGAGTAATGGGCAATACTCTATTACCTGCCTGTATCTTTGAAGATACTCTTGAAGAAGTATTTAAGAGAGTGAGAACTAAATTTCCCGAGATACAACTTTCAAGACTTCATGTAAAGATGCCTTACTGGAACTCTTCCTATAGTGTAATTCCTGATCTATACTCTTTTGTTCCTCGCGCTGTGAATTTGTCAAGTACCGCAGTTACTGTTGTCCTGGTTCCTAATACAAACAGAGAATCTAAAGAAAAACCAGTACTGGAATATGGTTATAACGGGCACGATCTTTTGTCGTTGAGAGATAGACTTGATAATGACAGTTTAGTGTTTGAGGGAATTATTGGTAATCTTGGGTATTATATGACAGAAAACCTTATAGAAGGAATATTGGACTGGACCCATAATAAACGTTATCCTGAAAAATATCATTTGAAAACTACTAAATCTTTTCTTGGTTTCTATATGAGGAGAGATAACAAAACCAGAGAGCTTTACAGTTCTTTTAGTGGTGCTCATCCATCGGCTCTAGCAGTAAAAAAAACCGGAGAGATAGAGATTATCCCGGCACTGGAAATTGATAGCTACCAAATAAAAATAGCAACCAAAGAATTTAAAGTAAATTGCATTAATCCTGATGCAGTGAACAATGATAAACTTGCACTTTTTACTCCGGGAATATGGACTCCTGAAATTGAAGCTAATATAGAAAATTGGAAAAGCTATGCACCAATGATACCGGTAAGGGAAGAGGCTGGTAGAGTTAACCTTTTTATAACCAATGAAGGTAATGGCCGATATCCTGTAGAAAAGGTTGTAAAAGTGTGGAAAGGCGGTGCTCCTATACCGGCTTTTGGGGCAGTTTTATCTTTTGATAAGAAATACTTTAGTGAACTGTTCGGGGATAGAGATTTAACGGACATACCTGTGCAGATAGTCCCTGATGGCAGTACTGATTTTAAGTTATATAATCAGATTTTCGGAGGATTTGTTCCCGTTGTTATTAATAAAAAACATTTGTATGATGTTGAAAAAGTAGAAGATCTAGTAGATAACTTGCATATATACGGTAATGCGCTGTCTCCTATAGCGCAGGCTGGAAGAGAAACAAGTAATTTTGATCCTTATGTTCGCGAACCGGCCGGAGTGCTGATTCAGACTGAAGATAAAATTGGCTGGGTAATGTTTGACGGTAGACATGAATTAAGTATTGGTGTAAGTGTTGCGGATGTCGCTAAACTTGTTAAAAAACTCCAGGACGATAATGCATTTGATGGGGAAATAATCAATGCTGTTTTTATTGATGGAGGTTCTGCTATGAAAGCTTATGGTGTAAAAAAAGATGAAGGAAAATTAGTCCTTGATCTCTTAAACAGAGCTGCGGCAGGTGCCAGAAATGGTCCAGGGGATGACCCTGACGGTCTCAATTTATACTCACTGCTTAAATTGCCCTTATAACTGAAAAGTATATGATTTGGAACTATATATCTGAAATAATAAATTATAAATCAGAAATATTATAAACATGGATAAGTTCTGGACAGAAAAAAGGACAATAGTAGCAATAGCTTTAAGTTTATTGACTCTTGCCCAGATACTTGATTCAACTATTGTGGCTGTGGCTCTCTCGCATATAATGGGGGCTCTGGGAGCTAATACAGATGAGGCTTCATGGATATTGACTAGTTATATTATTGCTGCAGCTATATGCATGCCTCTGGGTGGTATGGTTGCTAAAAAGTATGGTAGAAAGCGTGTTCTTCTGATTTCCTGTTTTGGTTTCGCTCTCTGTTCCGCTTTATGTGGTATTTCCACAACTTTAGGAGAAATAGTAGTTTTCCGATTTTTACAGGGGATAAGCGGTGCTTTTATTCCTGCTTTGGCTCAGGGATACATAATAGACAATTTTACAGAGGCGGAAAGACCCGGGATAATGTCTGTATATGGTATAGCTGCCGTTCTTGGTCCTGTCCTTGGTCCTATTCTGGGCGGGGTTATTACTTTCCACCTTGAATGGCCCTGGATTTTTTATGTAAATGTTCCTATATGCGCTGTCGCATTTTTAGTTATTTCAGGGTTGATGAAAGAAACTAAGAAAATAACAGTAAAAGTTGACTATACCAGCTTTTTGTTTATGGCTATAGGCATAGGTCTGATAGAGGTATTTTTAAATGCCGGCAATATGTATAATTGGTTCGGTTCCCGTTTGGTCACAATGTCTTTAGTTTTTGGAATAATCTTTTTTGCGTTTTTTATCTGGCGGTCAGCAATTGGCAAGTCTGTAGTTGATTTCAAAGTATTCAAACATAAAAATTTTGCTATATCATGTTTTTTAACTATGACATTTACAGGCCTTTTTTATAGTATTGTAGGCTATTTGCCGTTAATGATAGAGAATTTGTACCGGTATCAGGTAGACACAACAGGTTTTGTGACTTCACCCAGGGGAATAACTGCAGTTATATGTATGCTTTTTGTAGCAAAGGTTTGTAAAAAATTTGATCTGAGATACTTATTAATGTGTTCTTTGGGCGTGAATATTATAGCCTGTTACCTGTTTACCTGTTTTTCCCCGAATCAAAGCATGATATATCTGTTTCCTCCATTGATATTACAGGGCTTTGTTTCAACTTTTTTCTATATTCCTTTAATGTTGATTGCATATTATAAATTTCCTAAAGAACTGTCTGATTCGGCCGGAGGGGTGTACAGCTTTTTTAAAATGTTTGGGGCTTCAATTGGAGCAACAGTCGGGGCTACAATGCTGTCACGCCTAAATCAGGTAAACTGGAATGATCTATCTAGAAATATTACACCATGGTCAAATGGTTTCAAATCATGGATGCAAAGCCTTCCGGAAGGCATTGGTTTTCAAACTAAAATGGCTGTAATTGGTAAAACGGTTGAGAGAAGTTCCGGCCTTTTAAGTTACCTTGATCTATTTTATTATGTTATGATTGGAACAATAATTCTATTTTTTATACCACTGTTATATAAAAAATGTAAACCCTGAAATTAAATATATTTGGAGTAAAACATGAATATTAAAAAACTGTTTAATAAAAACTTAATTATCGGGTTATGTGTATTAATTGTAGTGATAGCAGGGGCAATTGGATATTATGTGTATGCTAAATATTATCCTTCCACAGAAGACTCATATATAAAAGCATACATTGTGAACATTGCGCCTCAGGTTTATGGCAAAGTAAATGGTGTCTATGTAAAAACAAACGAGAGTGTTAAAAAAGGGAAATTGCTTTTTTCTATCGACCCCAGGCCTTTTGAATTAGTTGTAGAAAAAAATAAGGCAGCACTGTCCTGGGCAAAGAAGAAAGTACAATTAGCCCAACAGGAGATAAATGTTACTAAGACCCTGGTAAAGCAGGCAAAAGCTAAATTTACTTTTGCTGAACAAACCTACAAAAGAATGTCTAAATTAAATAAAGATAAAATAGTAACTGACCAATATGAAGATCTGGTTGTACAGGAATTCAAAGTAGCCAATTCTAAGTTGAACTCGGCTCTTTTAGTGTTACATGAAAATGATCAAAGATTCAAAATAGCGGAAGCTGCTGTACTTGAGTCTCAGGCAGAATTGGATCAGGCCAAACTTAACCTTAGCTATACTAAAATTTATGCCTTTGCTAATGGTTATGTGAGTGACTGTTACCTTGCTGTAGGCGAATATGTAAATGTTGGCCAACAGGTTTTTGCATTTATAAATACAGATATTTGGTGGGTACAGGCTAATTTTAAAGAAACTGATTTAGGTAGAATCAAACCTGGACAGAAAGCTGATGTAACTGTTGACATTTATGACAGAACTATTAAAGGAACTGTCATGAGTGTCAGTTTCGGGAGTGGTGTGACATATTCACTCCTGCCTCCGGAAAATGCCACCGGTAACTGGGTAAAAGTTGTACAGCGGTTTCCTGTACGTATTTTAATAAAAGACGATAATAAAAAGTATCCCCTGAGGGTGGGAGCAAGTGTTAACGTCAAAGTTGATGCGACAACTAAGTAGGGCAGGTTAAATTTATATATATACCAACTTAAAGA
>CAZGAI010000238.1:0-6371 GCA_964523175.1 uncultured Victivallales bacterium
TAACTGAAAATTTAATATCAGCTAGAGAAGTAATGTCAAACTTTATTTTAAGAATCTTTCCATTATTAACAGATTCACCTTCAAATAGTAACTCTGCTTTCGTTAATCTAAATAAATTCCCTTCAATATTTCCTAAATATTTTATTACTTCACATGTGTTGTTGGAAGTTAAATAACTTTCCACAACTTCATCTGTATCCGCTATCCCATTAGTGCTACCATTTTGAATTAACATTGATTTGGGACAAAGATTCTTAATTGCATGCATATTATGACTGACGAAAAGTATTGTACGTCCCTGTCCTTCAGAGACATCTTTCATTTTCCCTATCGCCTTCTTCTGAAATTCAGCATCACCGGCAGCCAAAACTTCATCGACAATTAAAATATCTGGCTCTAAATGTGCAGCAACAGCAAAGCCAAGCCTAACTGTCATTCCAGAAGAATATCGTTTTACAGGCGTATCTATATACCTTTCTACACCAGCAAAATCTATTATTTCATCAATTTTTTTTGACACTTCTTTATGTGACATTCCAAGAATAGTTCCGTTCATATAAATATTTTCCCGTCCTGTTAATTCGCCATGAAAGCCAGTACCAACTTCCAAAAGCGAACCAACCCGGCCTTTCATCTTTACTGTTCCTTTTGTTGGACCTGTAACCTGAGAAAGGATTTTTAACAAGGTTGATTTTCCTGCTCCATTTTTACCAATTATACCAAGACGTTCACCACGCTTAACTTCTAAATTAATGTCTTTAAGAGCTAATACATAGTCAGAGCTACCTTTTGTAGAACGATCGTTACTTTCACCTATCTTTAAGAATGGATCCTCTTTACCGCGCACCTTTGCCCAGAAACGGCAAATATCTTCACCAAGTGTACCGGTGGAGACAAGTCCTAAACGGTAGAGTTTGGAAAGGTTTTCAATTTTTATAACAACATCACTCATAACACTGTCCACTGATTACACTGATTTAACTGATTCATTTTATTGGATAAAATTAAACAAACTGATTTTTATATATTAAACGTTTGTACTCCAAACTTGTAGCCCCAAAATTCACCAACAATCCCAATTTTAAATCGGTAACTTTTTAATAATTAATAACTTGAGCCTCATGATCTGTTGTTAATTCAGATAATGCTTTGATTTCAAGTATAATTTTATCAAAGCAGATAAAATCTGCCTGATACTCCTTGTTTAAATATTCATTACGATATTTTATTCGAAGTCTAACTTCTCGTTCATATGGTATTGACTGATATATAAGCTCACGTTCCAATGCTTCTTGATATACAGCTTCAAGAAACCCGCATCCAAGTTCTTTATGAACTACCATACAGGCACCAATTATTTTATAAGTTAAATCTTTATATAAATATTCTTCCATAATTATACACGTGCCCCACAAATTTCTCTAATTTTCATAGATTATATTTATTGTCGTTTTTATATAAAAGAATCTGTGTTAATCAGTGTAATCAGTGGACTCTAGACCGTGTCCATGAAGTTTTTCTCTACCTTGTTAAATATCAGTAGTGAAACACAGAATAAAATAACCATAAAAATGAAACTATAAAGTAGATAATCCCAGTCGAAATCTCCTTTACTTAGAAAACCGTATTTAAAAGCACTCACTACACTGGTCATTGGATTGAGAGCAACGATCCATCTGTATTTTTCAGAAAGCTGAGACATTGGATAGATAATCGGTGTCGCATACATCCAGAGCTGCATAAAAAAGCCCAGCAATATTCGTAAATCTCTATATTTAGTAGTAAATGAAGAAAAAAGCATCCCAAATCCTAAACTTAACCCGGCCATCATAAAGAATAATACAGGCAGTAGAAATAAAGTACAATTAGGTTTAATCATTGCTCCTTTATAGATGTAGAAAAGATAGAATCCCAGGAAGACACAAAGCTGAATTAAAAATTTTATAGAAGCAGAGATGATAATAGATAAAGGCACAACTATTCTTGGGAAATAAACTTTCCCGAAAACTCCCTGATTTGCAACAAAAGTGTTGGATGTCCCCCCCAAACAGGTCGAAAAATAACCCCAGCAGGTAATTCCCGCAAGATAAAAAATATATGGCGGTACTCCATCTGTGGGAATATTAGCAATCTTACCAAAAACAATGGTAAACATAGCCGAAGACAATAGCGGTTGAATTATGTACCATAAAGGACCTAAAATTGTCTGTTTGTAAACGACAACTAAATCGCGCCTTACAAACATTCTGACTAAGTCACGATATGCCCATATCTGTTTAAGTTTGAGTTCAAACAAAGGCGAGGTCGGCTCAATTATTTTTGTCCATTCTTCCATTTGACACCACTGATTTTCACTAATTGACACTTATAGTTTAAATATTCGTCAACTGATTACGCTTATTAAACAAAATAAAATATTTTCTAAATTATAAATTCCACTTTCGAAATTGTATTACTCTTTCCGCGCTCTGCCACATCAATTCCTTACGAACAGGAATCGATGCATTTTTTCAATAGGCAATAAATAATATCAAAAGTAAGTAATTCAACAAAGCTATACCGTAAACGGTAGAGTATTATCACTTCGCTTTGCTGCATTTAAAGCTAAAATCGTAAGCTAAAAGTTAAGATCTTTACCAACGAAAGTATAGTACTAATGCTACTAAACATAACATGGTGATAACCAATTTTACTTGTTTGCTTAAAGCGTGTTCAATTTTGCTGTTGTAGGACTGATCGATCCCCCACTGCCCCTATTATTAATAGGATAACTTCATCAAACACCCAATATCTATTCTAAAACTGAAAGGGTTTTAGTATTATTCAATTGTTTTTTCCATTCTTTTTATCTCATCTTTGGTCAGCTTTAAAGCAGAAGTAATTTGAAGATCTTTTTTTACTCCTGTTTTAAGGTCAACAGCAGATACATTCATAATACCATTTAAATCTACGTCAAAGGTAACTTCTATATGCGAACTCCCTTTAGGAGCCGGGTCTATTCCGTTTAATACAAAATGGCCAATTGATTTATTATCAGTAACAAATTCACCGTCTCCCTGAAGAATATTTACTGTTACTGTCGTTTGATTATCAAATTCTGTAGTAAACATATCACTAATTCTTATAGGAATAGAACTGTTTTTTTCAATTAATCTTGCTACTTTGCCTTTAGTAGTTTCTATTCCTAATGACTCAGGCACAACATCCAGAAATACCAGGTCATCTATTTTTCCTGTAGAAGAAGCACCGTATATCGCCGCACCATATGCAATTACTTCATCCGGTTTTATACTCTGCAATATTTTGCAATGAGAGATATTTTGGACTTTCCTTCTTACTTCAGGCATTCTAGTCATACCGCCTACAAGCAATATTTCATTGAGATCATCAAATTGAAGCTGTGAATCAGCTACAGTTTCAGTTAATGGAGATACAGATTTTTCAATCAAATCCGCAGTCATTCTCTCAAATTCCAGTCTTGTTAAATTTTCGTTCAGATGCAGGGGGCCGGAATCTGTAGCCGAAATAAAGGGTAGATTTATCTCAGCAGTCCTAATACTGGACAGTTCGCACTTAGCCTTTTCAGCAGCATCAGTAAGTCTTTGAAGCGCCTGAGCGTCACTTCGCAAATCAACATTATAAGCTTTTTGAAATTTATCTGCTAAATAGTCAATAATTAAATTATCAAAATCGAATCCACCAAGGCTTGTATTTCCTTTTGTGGCAAGTACTTCAAATTCATTATTATTAATTTTTAATATACTGAGATCCAGCGTGCCTCCACCAAAATCAAAGACTCCCCAAAAGCCTTGACTGTTTTGATCTAAACAGTAGGCCAATGCCGCACTGGATGGTTCATTGAGAATAGCTAAAACATCCATTCCAGCAATTTGTCCGGCATCATATGTCGCCTGTCTCTGATTATCATTAAAATATGCCGGAACAGTTATTACCGCCTGTTTGATTTCCTCTCCTAAATACAATTCAGCATCTGTTTTAAGTTTCTTTAATATAAATGCTGCAATTTGCTGCGGTAAATAGTTTTTATTACTAATTACAATATTTACAGCTCCGTTTTTTCCCGCAGCTACTTCATAGGGCATTTTTTTTAAGGAATCCTCTATTTCATTGAATTCCCGCCCTAATAATCTTTTAACAAAAGAAATGGTGTTTTTGGGGTTAGTTACAGCCTGTCTTTTTGCTGATTCACCAACTAATATATCGCCATTTTTAGTAAAAGCAACAATAGAAGGCGTAACTCTTACTCCTTCCGCATTGGGAATAATTATAATTTCCTTCTTCTTCCAGACAGCCATACAGCTGTTTGTGGTCCCAAAATCTATTCCAAGTATCTTAGACATAAAACTTCCAAAGTTATATTATATTTTAAAATTCAATTATGGTCTTTCTTTAATTATTTTGGTATTTCTTTCCTTTTATCTAACGATTCGGATTTTTCAGGAAGAGCTCTGAATTGAGTGTAAACCCTAACCTGCTCCATTCCTTCTCCACTGTATCGGTTGTTATCTTTTTTGAAATAGGATGTTCCTATAATCAGGAACAATAAAATAACTTCAGCTGCAACCCAATAAGTCACAGATCTTTTTATTATCAATTTTTTATTAAGTTTATATGATACATATGAGGAAAATGAATTAATTCTAAAAAAAGAGGCAATACTGTCAAGATTATGCTGATTCGCTTTTTCATAAAAGTCATAAATAAGTTCTATTATAAGATTCTCTGAGTTAAGCAGACTTTTTTGTAATTTTACAATTTCATTTATTTTTTCTACATCAACTTTTTTCAAGCATGGTTTAATTGAATCTAAAAACTTTTGATAAAAAACAATTTCATTTTTTAATTTTAATACATCTCCACTTAGCCGTATGATAGGTTCATGTGATGAAATATAATGTTCCAAAAGTAAATTTTCGTAATTATCCTTTTTTTCCTGCAGTATATCTATCTGTTCATTTAAATTATTTATTTGTGATTCCAGATATACAACAGTTCTTTGTTTATTTTTATATGCACCGGAAGATTTAATAAGTTCAAGGAGAGGTGTTAATATATAATTTTTAATATACCTAATTTTTAATTTCAGATCCTTTAGAGTATACCTTTTGTTATTTTTCTCAATTTTAATCAATTTAGTATTTGGCAGCTGCTCTATTTTTCCAACATCACGCATTAAATCTTCCAGCAAAAGTCTCATAAAATCAACACTGCTAAAATAATCTACATCTTCAATAAATTGTTCTTCTACTTTATTTGATACTAGAGAAATATCATATTTTGTAACTCCCTGATATTCTTTGGCCATTGCCAACCAGGTAGTCAATGTATTATTCAGAATTTTAGACATCAATTCTACTGGAATATTATATGTAGTACCACCCCCAGGAAAAATCGAAACCAGACTAAAAATCGGTTTAGCCTCAATATTCGCAGTTTGCCTATAAAATTCCTGTTCTATTTCATAACGTTGAGCAGAAGAAAGATTTTTGCTTGAAAGCTTTGCCTTGTACTCAGAGTTTAAAAATGCCAAACCTGGATTATATCTTTGAATAGATATCGTATTTTTAAAATTGGTAAAACTTCCGTAATAACATTTTAAATCAGAATCATTAAATACTTTCCTGAGTACAGGTGTTGCTAAAATATCAGTTTCAACAAATTTACTGCCATTAGGATATTTTCCATCTTTAACACCATCAAACATTAATGAAAAATTTAAAACAGAGATTCTTACAGATGTTTTTCCCAGGAGTTCATAGTAAGTAAAACATGCTACTAGCGCAGTAATTATAAAAGTAAAAAAGACTATCATTGTTATCTTGTTGAAACATATAGATAACACATCCATCAACGTAATCCCTTTGCGGGAATTATTTTGCTCTTGAAATGTTTTATTTTGATTAGATTTTTTAATACTCATAATTTTTTTAATCACATATTAATCAGAAAATTGATAATTATACTTTCGTCAGTAAAGATCTTAACTTTTAGCTTTAAATGCGGCAAAGCGAAGCGATAATACTCTACCGTTTACGGTATACAAACTATTTCAAATACACAGATTGTTCAATATAACACTAATCCGCATGCACTTTCTAGGTTTTTCTTTGACCTGAATACAGACACAACCGCTTGTAAATAACTCAACTGCATTCCTATCAAGTCACTCTGCACCTCATTTAGCCGTGTAACAGATACCAACTGATTTTCAAATTTTTCTGTAACTATATCACGTTGTCTTCTCGTAATTTCAATAGCCCTCGCAGCTAGTTTCTCCTCAATTATGTACGTTGTGAAATCATTATAAGCTATTCGTACTTCTTTTACAACATCAATCCATACTTTTAATA
>CAZGAI010000239.1:0-6367 GCA_964523175.1 uncultured Victivallales bacterium
AATTACTCAAAAATTTATTGAACATTACCCTGTGAGTTTTCTTGAGGCTTAGCCTCTGAATTATTTTGCTCATTACTGTCAATTGTTTTTATAGCCGGTATTTTCTTTATTTCATTACCGTCAAGAGTTGTTATTTCGTTGTCGGGTTTAACCTCTGTAGTGAGAATATTCTGCCCCTTAATCTTGTTTATATTTTTCTGAGTAGTTGATATTTCCTTATTTCCTTCTGAAATTGCATTTTCAATAGCTGAATTTTCAGAACCATCTCTATATTTCCATGCACCAAATTTTTTATCACTTGTGTGAGGAATTACATTCTCTACATCCAATCCCTTATTCTGAGCATTAATGCTGGACGTAACTGTTTCAGGATTAATTTTATCACTCTGCAGCTTTTGAGTTTGTTTAGTAACAGTTTTATCTGAATCAGTATTCTTTACAGTATCTGTGCTATCTTCTGTATCCGGTACTTTCTTTAAAGAGTCAACATCTGCTTTTGTACTTTTAGTTTTAGTATTTTTCTTACCTGCTTTGCCGGCTTTATCATCTATTTCACTCAATTTAATAGTCTTAGGAGTGACTTTAATGCCATCTCGTATCTTTTGCAGACCTTGAAATACAACTAAGTCGTTTGCTTTAATCCCACTCGAAACAGCAATACCTATCCCATAAACAGCCCCAACAGTGACACTCGTATATTTAACAGTATTATCCTTTTGGAGAACATATACAAAACTTCCAAGCTGATCGCTTTGAATAGCATCCTGTGGAACTAATAATGTATCAATCGGTTCTTTTCTCTCCAAAATAACCGTTACATAAGATCCGGGAATTAGCAGGTGCTGTGGATTATTGAATATAGCTCTTATTATAATCGAGCCGGTTAATGAATCAATGACGTTATCTGCATAATCAATAGTCCCGGTTGAAGGGTATTCCCTTCCATTGGACATTATTAATTTAACAATAATGTTTTTAGCAAGGGCTATTTTGTTAGGTTTGCCGGAAAGCTTCTTATCTGAATATTTTTGTTCAATATAATCCAGCACGTTCTGTTCAACAAGATTAAACTGAATAAGCATGGGGTCCATCATAACAATTTCTACCAAAGCATCACTCATAGGAGTTACCAAATTACCGGGATCATAAATAGGAATACCAATCTGTCCATCAAAAGGAGCAATAATCTCAGTATATGTTAAATTTAACTTTGCCTCAATGAGAGAAGCCTGGGCAAGCTTTAAACCACCTTGGGCATTACCTAACTTTGCGGCGGCTAGATCAAAATCACGTTGACTGACAGCTTTTTTGGCAGCTAAATATTTTTGTCTATTATAATTAATAGTTACATCTTCAAGTGTAGACTGAGCTTTTTCCACATTACCCTGAGCTGATAGTACCTCAGCCTCATATTGAGTTTTCTGGATTAAGAAAATTGAATCTCCTTTTTTAACAAAAGCACCATCTTCAACAGCCTGTTTTTCTATGAATCCTGTTATTCTGGCTTTTAAGGCTACTTTTTCTAAAGCAACGGCCTGTCCAACCACGGTTTTTGATGGTTTCTCTTTTCTTAGTTCAGCAGGGCATACAATTATTTTTGGAGGTGCTTTTTTTTGTTGTATCTGTTTAGAACAACCAAAATTAAACAATGTAACTAGGATAATAATAGAAATTAAAATGCGCATCATCAAGTGCTCCGCAAATATGTGTTAAGAGTTAAGAAGTGTATATATAAAATAGACTATTAAATTAATAATAGTCTAAAGTTTGAATTTTAACAATACAACCATTAGCAATCCATATTTATTTTGACAAAATAATACATTAAATCATTAGGATTTGAAAAATCAGCTTTAACTTCTATTGTTTAGCCGATTAAAACTGATCCAGGTGCCCTTCCCTCACCACATGAGACTCTTTGGTTTTAGTGTTAAGGTCATAAACATTAAAGTTAGATCTGATGTTAAACCCCTTAAACCGTACCGCGAAGTTTACAGATGCAGATCCCTGCACGGGACAGCTTCTAATTCTATGAAAAACATTTCGAGGCCAGACCAACATAGAAGCACCTGTGTAACAAACCCTATCGCCTCTGCAGACTTTATCTGCAGAGACAGTAAAACTTTCAACTTTTCCATGTTCAGGAGTAAATACATCTATATATCTGGTTCCATAAAGAACCATTAGATTATCTTCCTGATGCGGGTGCATATACCATGGGTGTTCAATGTCACCTACAGATCCAGGTGATATTGCTCCAGGTTCATGTATAACTCTGTCAAAACCGTCAGCATGCGGAATCATACTTAAATCAAGAGAATCAAACCTGACTTTTTTTGTTCTTCTTATCTCGTTGAGAGTAATAATTCTATATAAGCCTTTGACCTCTTCCAAAATCATTTCTCAGCCCTCCTGCTTGTTTTGATTTGGTGATCTAAGGATTTGGTGATTTAAAATCCAACAATCACCAAATCAATAAATCAGCAATTTTCTATATAGAAGTCCACACTTCCGATTCAAAGCTTCCGGGCGTGCAATATTCAATTTTATAGGGGGCTACCTGTATTACAGCATAATTTGGATCATCTGGTCCCTGGAATATTTTATTCAGCGTGTCATTCCAAAACTCATCTTTTACATCTTGCTCAGTATGAAGTACTGCTTTGCCCTGTATCTGAAGATAAGGAGCCATTTTAACCGGATCATTTACACCGCATGTTAGGTGTACTTCGGGATTATTTTTTATCTGATCAACTTTACGCGCTTTGGTAGATGTTGCAAAACGAATGGTAAAATCTTCAGATGCTAAAGCTATTACATACCTTACCCAGGGTTTTCCATCACAGGTAACAGTAGCAAGACTTGCCAGTTGAGGTTTTCCAAGAATTTCATATATCCTATTCTTCAATTCTGACATTATTATCTCCTATATTGAAACTACCTTTTTAGTCCACAAACTACTCGGAGCAGCATAGCCGCAACCAATTTTTTACAACGAATTGAACAAATTAAACTAATAAAGAATATTTTATTAAAGTGAAACCCCTTTTTTCGCTTTTCTGGAGGAAGAGCAAAGAAACTTCGTATTCTTATTCTCTTCGTGGTAATAAAAACTTTTATATTTTTTCTTTTTATGAAACTTAAAGAGTAAACTGTAAGTAGATTGCTCCTTATGATTATTCATATCAAAATATTGGCTTATCAGAGTACTTTCAGAGCAGATTTATAATCCGGTTCCAGAGTTATTTCCGGTACAAGCTCTGTATAGACAACTTTTCCTGTTTTATCAATAACCACAACAGCTCGTGCCAACAATCCTGCCAATGGGCCATCAGCAAGCTCCACGCCATAGTCCACACCAAATTTACCTGATCTGAAATCCGAAAGACTAATCACATTATCCAAACCTTCAGCTCCGCAAAAACGTCCCTGCGCAAAAGGTAGATCTCTTGACACGCAAAGTACTACTGTATTTTTGAGTTCAGATGCTTCTTTATTGAAAGTCCTAACTGAAGTTGCACAGACAGGAGTATCAATACTAGGAAATATATTAATTACAACTTTTTTACCTTCAAAATCTTTTAATGATACTTCAGAAAGATCTACTTTTACCAGTTTAAAACCAGGAGCGTTTTTTCCTGCTTTAGGCAAACTACCGCTGACTTTTACCGGATTTCCCTGTAATGCTGTTTTACTCATTTTTCTATCTCCTATTTTATGCTATATAAAAAAAGCACTGCAGTAAGTATATCCGCAGTGCTGGTTTATTTGACTTTATTTAACTAAGCTTTCCATAAGCCATGCAGATTACAGTATGAACGAACAATCGCTCCAGGCTGCTTATGCACATAAAAGAAAGCTTCAGGATCATCACCAGGCTTTAAATATTTTCTATTTACATAGTCACCGACTAATATCTCTATCCATTCAATGTGGTGTTCTTCAGTCATTGGGTGAGGAGTTGAACCTACAACAACCTTTGAGCAGGTACCGTCTTCAGCATGAATCGGAACATGTTTTTCTGTTTTGAAGTCAGCTGTTTTTTCTTCCATCAACTCCATCTCTTTCCCACAGCAGGACAATTGTCCATCGGCCCCAAGAAGAACTACTACTACATTTCCGCATGCACTGCATTTTAAAATCTGTTCTCTTACATTCATCGCCATATCCTCCTATTTAGATTGCTAACATTAAAAACTTAAATGTAAATTAATCTCTAAATAAACAATTTCTTTAAATATAAACTATAGCTCACAACGCAATATATTGCTTGCATAAAAATAATATTTTATAAAATTTATGTCAAGAGTTACTATTATACTCCCTTGCTATTTTACAGTTACATCTATATTTTTATTCAATGGATTTAGTCTTGAAGAGAGTGAATACAGATATGGGTAATTTCCTTTTAAGTGCCGAAGGTGTTTTATCCATTCATCTATTATTTTCAAATAAGCCCTGTTGATATCCAAATTCAGATGTTCTAAATCACACTCTGGCAGTTTTGCCAAGTCATCTCTATAGCTCAGTTCTTCAGCTAGGTGAAAGGTGGCCAAAAGCAGGTTAGTAAAAGAACCATGTTCAAGAAGAACAGGATTCTGCATAATATTAGCCAGTAAATCTCTCTTTTCAGTGAGAATAGATTTTATTTCACCTAGTAGATTAATATCTGCTTTTAAATTGGAATTATATCTTTTTATTAATGCAGAGGCATTTTTAAAATCTTTGTCTTTAGAATGAAGAGTAATCTTCATTTTTTTCTGAAGCTTGCCCAAATTTGCATCATATGATGTGATTGTTCTGAACAATTGATTTCCAATTTCTGAAAAATAAACTCCAATTACCATGTTTATTTTATCTGTTCGCGATTTTCTATCACGAAGTTCTAATAGACGATCCAAGAGCAGTGTAACAATAAGAACTTCTAATGGCAGAAAGGCCAGATCCTCAAGTCCATAAATAAATATATGATGATAATCATTAAAAATTACTACATGTAAATAATACAATACACCTGTAAGTAGAACTAAAAAAATTATTAATACTATTTCAAACCTATACTTTTTCATATTTGTTACCTAATTATTCCTGTCGCTTTTCTATTGCACAGAGTATTACTTCTGTCTGCATGCTTTCATCGTTATAAAGACGTATATCTTCCTTAAGTTTGAAAGCTTTTGCTTCCGTAAAATACTACATTACCGCTTGAATCGTAAATATGAAATACAGCTCCAAGGAATTTGAATATTTTTCTGCGTACAAGATAGCTATCCTGGGTAAAATATCCAAAAATATTTTGTTGGTTGTTTTGCATCTGGGCTGCCATTAACTTAAGACCTTTATTATTTATATTCTTTTCTTAACTTTTCTAGATAATCACTATCAGGTTTTTATGGAAACCAGTAAAGCGTAACTTTATAGGTAACATTATATCTGACTGTCTAAGTAGAATTGTGCATCTACCAAATTTGCAATTGCTTTGTCAGCATCTTCTCTATTAAGTTTTTTTAAATCTTCAAAGTAGTGTTTATTAAAACCTTTCCAGTTAAGCAAAGCTCTGTTCATTGACATAAACTGGGGTATACCTTCATCCTTTCTCCAGGTAAGCTGTCTAAAAATCAGGTGCACCATTTTTACTCTCGTTAAATCCTGAGGCTTTCTTATCGGCGCTAAATCATCTTTAGTGCATCCATTTTTCTTTAAAAAAGAAACTATATCTTCTTTAGGCCAAATAATACTAATAATACATTCTTTGATTGCTTCTTTGATTTCTTTGGGAAATTTCATATTATAATCTTTCTTATATATTTTCGATTCTTAATGCATTGCGTGATGCTCTATCCACAAGTGTAAAAAGCTTATCTATATAATCTTTTTGTTTCGAGACCTTATGCCCCTGTACTTTAACAAAGCAACAGTTCAAATGATCTGTTACTTTATAAAACTCCTGATATAGCTCGTAATTCTTGAGAAGTTTATTTTTCTTTGAACGATAATTATTCAGCTCAAACCGTTCACGTCTTCCCAATAATCCAATGATGTTTTGAGAATCTGTATAAACTATCACTTTAGATCCTAAGATCTTAATGTCGCTAAGCGCCCATAATAAGGCTTGTAACTCCAGCCTCGTTGAAGAAGTATTCTCAAATTTTTTCACCTTCACATTTTTTATCAATAAATCCAGTGGCGTACCATACTCTAACACGGCAAGGTATGCACCATATCCAATATTTGAACTAGGATCAACACTCCCATCTGTAAATAACATCTGTTCATTCATAATAACATTCGTATTTTATTCTTATTAACTGTCCTGATCAAAGATAAAAATACAGTGATAAGTAATTAAAACCAGTACTAATAGATA
>CAZGAI010000240.1:0-6353 GCA_964523175.1 uncultured Victivallales bacterium
ATAAATTACTGTGATTAAGTATAATAGCAATTTATATTTATTATTAATGTCTGCGTAAATGATATAAAATAAATATTTAGTTAGTTTATTTATTATTATATTGATTAGGTTGTAAAAAATAAGTTAATTACTAATTTATAGAGTAATCAATATAATTATAAAATAGAGATATGAATATGGAAAAACAAGAAGATTTTAAAAGTTATTTAAAAAAGAGTTGTGTAAAAGAAGACCATTTCAAGTATTACATATATTGGATAAATTCATATATTGAATTTAGTGAGAAACTAAATATTGAAACTGATCGTTCAAATATGAAAAAATATTTAGCAGAGCTGGATATTGAATATAAAGATTGGCAGGTAAAACAGGCATCAGAAGCAATCAGTCATTATTTTTATTATCTTGAAACAGTTAACAGCAAGAGTAGTAATAAGCATGATTTTGATGCCGATTGGCAAAAAATGGCAAATGAAGTACATGCAGTTATAAGGCTGAAACATTTGGCACTTACAACAGAGAAGACCTATGTCAAATGGCTTAGGAAGTTTTATTTATTTGTAAAAGGAAAGAAGGTAGAAGAGCTTGGCAGTGATGATATACGGAATTTTATTTCATCGCTTGCTATTGAGAGAAGAATATCTGCATCATCTCAAAATCAGGCGTTCAATGCTATACTTTTTGTTTTTAAAAATGTTCTTCACAGAGATGTAGGAGATTTGAGTCAGACAATAAGAGCTAAGGGAAAAACAAGAATTCCTGTTGTAATGACTAAAGACGAGTGTTTTAGAGTAATTAATTGTGTTGATGATAAATATAGGTTGTTACTTAAAATGATTTACGGGGGTGGATTAAGACTTTCAGAATGTGTGAGACTGCGAATTAAGGATGTGGATTTTGCCAGGCAGGTTCTAACTATCAGAGGAGGAAAAGGTGAAAAGGATAGAGAAACACTTCTAGCTACCGGTGTAGTTGAAGAACTGCAGAATCATATTGAAAAAATCAGAGCATTTTACGATCAGGACAGAAAAAACAGTATTTCCGGGGTATATCTTTCAGAAGGACTGGACCGTAAATATCCCAATGCAGGTAAAGAGTGGAAATGGTTCTGGCTGTTTCCAGCAGGCAAGCTTTCAGTTGACCCTAGATCTGCATTGGTGAGAAGGCATCATATCAAACAAAACACTGTGCAAAGTCAGGTTAAAAAAGCGGTTGATACTGCCTGTATAAATAAACAGGCTTCAGTGCATACTTTCAGACACAGTTTTGCAACTCATCTTTTGGAAGCAGGGTATGATATTAGGACAATTCAGGAGTTACTTGGACATGTGAACGTGCAGACTACAATGATTTATACACATATTGCAAAAAGAAATAAACTGGGTGTTATAAGTCCTCTGGACCGTTAACGAATAAAAAAAAAGAAAGTTTTAATGCAAAAGGCGCAAGAGTCGCTAAAGAGAGAAAAGATATTGTATTGAGCATTTGCTCAATACAATGTATTACTAAGTTCAATAGGTAGTTTGTCTAGCTTGATTACAGCAAAACATTAAAAAAGCGTTATGGTTATAGCGTCCTTTGCGCCTTTTGCGTTGAAAAATAAGGTATTGGTTTATGAATGTGCTATAGAAGTCCATCGTACACTTGGTGGTCCTGGACTGTTGGAGTCTGTTTATGAGGAAGCACTGGCTTGGGAATTAGACAAACATGGATTAAATGTAAAACGGCAATTAAGTTTTCCTATAAATTACAAAGGAAATACACTTGGAACTCCACTGCGTATTGATTTATTAGTTAATGACAAAGTTGTTGTAGAGTGTAAAGCAGTTCATGAATATAATCATATATTTGAAGTACAAACACTCACCTATTTGAGGTTGGGAGATTATAAGCTCGGAATGGTGATTAATTTTGGAGAAGTACTGGTTAAAAAGGGTATTCACCGAGTTGTCAATGGATTATAAAAGATGTTTCAACGCAAGAGGCGCAAGGGACGCTATTAAGAGATATTTCCTCAAATATCAGAAGCAAGCTTCAAGTATTTGAGGGACCTAATATTTCTTGAGCTATCGCTCAATCCAATATCTTGAAGCTCTGTTTCTTCCGTCTAGTCAGTGCGTTCTGTGGTCAACTTTTTACAGCGTTTGCGTCTATTGCGTCGTTTGCGTTGAAGTGTATTTTAGGAAGGTTTTATGATTAGAGAATTATTAAAAAACAAAGCTTACAGCTATTTGCTTATACTTACTGTAGCCTGTGCAGTAGGGTTTCAGGGCTGGAGAACGCTCATAAATAATTTTGCTGTTAATAATGTCGGTATTAACGGACTGTGGATAGGGATACTTCAGTCCATACGGGAAGTGCCGGGATTTCTTGCTTTTCTTGTTATTTACTTTCTGTTTCTATTTAAGGAACAAAGATTAATAACGCATTTTGTTATTCTTCTGGGTATCGGAGTGGGTTTGACAGGTTTTATGCCGTCACATGCCGGTTTGATAATTACTATATTGATAATGTCACTTGGTTTTCACTATTATGAAACATTAAGGCAGTCTCTTATTCTACAGAGTTTTGAGAAACACGAGGCATCTCTTGTTTTCGGGACACTTAACAGTGTAACAGCGTTGACAAATATTCTAATTGGTGTTTTAATCTATTTTATTACGATGTTTCTTTCCATGAAAGGAATGTTTGCACTACTGGGTATTTCTGTTATTATCATAGCCTCCATTACTTATTTTAAAAAATTTCCACCAATTACCGATTATCCTCAGCATAAGAAGATGATTCTTAAGAAAAAATACTGGTTGTTTTATGTATTAAATTTTCTGTCAGGTGCCAGAAGACAGATTTTTGTAGTGTTTTCTATATTTTTACTTGTGCAGCATTATCAATTTTCAGTTAAAGCCATAACGATCTTATTTATAGTTAACAATCTCCTGAATTATTTCATTGCTCCTGTTATAGCAAAATGCATAAACAGGTTTGGTGAGAGAAAAATGCTCTACACAGAATACGCATCACTGTTTGTTATTTTTATTGCGTATGCCTTAATTGACAGTCCATGGGTGGCAGCGTTTCTTTATATTCTTGACAATGTTCTTTTTAACTTTACTATTGCCATTAAAACTTACTTTCAAAAGATTGCAGACAGACGTGATATTGCTTCATCGATGGCTGTTGGTTTTACTATTAATCATATAACTGCAGTTTTTTTCCCGTTGCTGGGCGGGATTTTTTGGATGTACAGCTATAAAATACCGTTTATAGCTGGTGCGATTCTGGCTTTGATATCTCTGTTATTTGCGTCAAAAGTCAGGACAGTGTGAGGAGGATTTTGCCACTAATCTCACTAATGAACACTAATTGTTTCAACGCTAAAGACGCAAATGACGCAATAAGGAGAATACTTGTTTGAGCTGTCGCTCTATATTACAACCTGTTATTTTCTTGTTTTTCTCGCAAGTTCTTTGTTTTTGCTAAAACATAGCAATGTGATAGTTGTAATTTAAAGCCAGAGATTTTTTCCTCACGCCCACTCATTTCATTCGCTCAAGACCATGCGGAGCATGGCAAGCACAAAGTTTACCCTGCAATGGCAGGGACACAGAGAAACAATTTTTTTATTAGTGTTAATTAGAGGTTAGAAAATCTTTGTGACTTTGTGCCTCTGTGTGAGGCTATTTTGGTTCAGTCTTCGCTGTGCTACGCCTCGACACGTGCGGCTATGCTGCTCCAGACTATCTGGCTAAATTTTGCTGTACTTGCGTTGTTTGCGTTGAAATAATTAGCGTTATCTTTCAGCTGTGAACATTGGGACAACTAATGCGCCGCGATCAGTATTGATTACACTTCCCGATGACACTCTGGTAAAAAAGCCGGTGATCTTATTGTTAAAAACGTAAGAGGAGACATTGACTTTATATTTTTTTAAAGTTCCTTTGGCATCAGATATAAAGTAGTCTGTAGGTATTGGGATTTTTCTTTGAACAATATAATTCTGATTTTTATTTTCTAATATTTGGTAAATTTCTTTTTTAAATGATTCAGTGTCAAATTCTTCCCCGGCATGGACTCCTTTTCCACTGTTGGAGTTATGAGGTTTAAGGAAAAAGTCATTTTTATTAGAGATGATTTCTGCAATAAAAGCCGGATCATCGGTTAGTGCTTTGGTCCATGGAACATGGTTTTTAATAAATGTTATTTCTTCGTCTGTGAAAAGGTTTTCTGCCAGGGGTGATGATAAAAATGTCAGTACAATTTTTGTATGAGCAATATGAGAACATAATGGACCAACGACACATACCGCTTTGTCCCTGTAGGCTTTAAGAAACTCTTTAATATCATCTTTTCTTGGGAACATATCATCTGTTACAGCTCTTCTATAAATCAAGTCAATTTTAAAGTCATTATGCCAGAGACTGCCGTTTTTATACTTCAAATGTCTGATATCACAAATTTCAGTTGGATAACCCTGTTCAGTAAAGTAATCTTTCAGTGCTTTGAATTCCGGTAATGTAGCTAAATCCAGAAAGTCTGAAATCGCAATGTTGGGTGTTCTTTTGGCACCAAACATTTTATAAGCTGCAAGTATTGTTTCAAGAGTAGATAACCTTAAGTCAAAATTTTTCAAAGAATAAAGTTTTTTTAAATATTTACCCATACCTGTATTAAGGAATATCTCATCTAAAGTGTTAACTTCATCCATTCCACTTGTACCGTCAGTGTTAAACTCACAAAACCTGTAATTTTCTCCATCCCAAAAACCGTCGTAACGTGAAATAGGGATTTGAATATTGTAACCGGGGTTAATATTAATCCATTCGTCCAGTGGGTCAGGTAAATTGAAATAAGCTTTAACCTCAGTGTTATTTTTATAGAGTTCAGTTGTTTTATTTAAAATTCTATTCATCTGTTCACTCTGCTGTGATATACTGATAAGAGTATCTTTCGGTAGTATGACAGGATGAAATAGGGCAGGAAGAATTTCAGAACAAAATTCTGAACATATTATCTCTATTTGCTTAAAATAGTTATGGTAGTCTTGGGGAAACGATTCACTTTTGGCGTATTTACATATTTTGTTATGAGCTTCTGTTGAGTTTAGCATAGTTTGACTTTTTTGTAATGTTAATATGTAATAAAGGAATGTCCAGAGTATTAATTAGTTATTTATCAATCATTTTAAGGTATAATCAATATTCTATCAAGAGGGTATATTTGGATTTATCTTAAGGAATAGCAAAATCAAGGCGAACCCTGCACTAATCTAAATGCAAAAGGCGCAAGTAACGCTAAAGAGAAAAATTTCTAAGAAAAAGGAAGTTTTTCGCATGAAAAAGTATAAGTTTCTTATAGTAAAAGCAATAAAAACTTTTTTCATTTTTTTATGAATAATTCAGGTTAAACCTTATACGTCGTATTAGTTTGCTATTTACTGTTATTTTTCAGTTAGTTAAAAAAGCAGATGAGTTTACTTATTGTTAAAATAGCTATTACCCTCTATAATTACGTTCAGGCTATTAACGTGAATATTTTTTGAGTATTCCTTAAAAACAATCATTAACTATTTAAAACGTACAAAAATTTTCTTTTTAACTTGGTGATTGTCAATAAAGTTAAATACCGAACAAAACAAAACGATAAATAATATTTAAAGAATCAACAGAGAGGGAAAGTATGAAAAAGTTTAGAATTGCAGTTATAGTAATCTTGGTGTGTTTAAGTTCAGTCGTACTGTTAGCAAAACCATCAGAACAAAAGTTGCAAAATAATAAAGGCTCCGGACGATCTGGAAAATCTAACAATAGAAGTAAAAGGGGAAATAATTACGGAAAAAGACAGTCCAATGTTAATACAAAATGGGAACGTAAAGCTGATACGAATAATGATGGTAGGATAGATAAAAGTGAAAGTAAAGCTTTTAGACAGCAAAAATCACAAGTTGATAAACCCTGGGAAACTAAAGCAGACCGTAATAATGATGGAGTTGTGAGCAGTAAAGAGGCTAAAAGTTATAGAAACAATAGGTCACAGAAAGAAAATCAGCCTAGACCAAACCAGCAGAGATCAGAAAATTCACACAATAGTGATGCCGTAGAGTAAAATATAATTTGTCAACTGCACGAAAGTGATCTTTCGTGCAGGATTGTTATAATAAGTAATAAACAATTAGAAAGATTTAGAATTTAGAGAGCCTCTTGCAAAACAC
Organism: uncultured Victivallales bacterium; assembly: GCA_964523175.1. Classification (GTDB taxonomy): domain Bacteria; phylum Verrucomicrobiota; class Lentisphaeria; order Victivallales; family GWF2-38-69. The sequence goes on from CAZGAI010000240.1 coordinate 6,209, forward strand.
AACAGGCTTGCCTGTTAATAACCTCTCACAATAAGTAAAAATTTAGTGTTTTTAAAAAATTCATTATAAAAATTCATTTTATAGCCTAATTTTAAGTGTACAGGAATTTGCTTTTTAACATGTTTATAAGCAACGATGTTAAGTA
>CAZGAI010000241.1:0-6351 GCA_964523175.1 uncultured Victivallales bacterium
TTTTGACAACAAACACAATGAGAAAATTCTTGTTTCATTTAATATATCACAGCATCAGATTGAAGATGAGCTTTTTATAGATAAAATTCAAAATGTTATAAGTGAAACCAAACTTGACCCCAGTAAAATTATAATAGAGATCACAGAAAAATCTAAAATTACAGATATAGAAAAAGTTAAAGAAACTATTAAAAAATTGAAGGAAATCGGCATAGGTTTTATAGCGCTTGATGATTTTGGCACAGGGTATTCTTCAATTAGTAATTTAATCAACTTCCCCATCGATATAGTAAAAATAGATAACTTCTTTATTAATAGGTTAAATGACAAAAAATATTGTAAAATCACAGCATCATTAATCGCTTTAATTAAAAAATTTAATATCCTTTCAATTGCCGAAGGTGTTGAAACAAAACAACAATTTGAACTTTTAAGGGGTATGGGATGCGATTATTTTCAGGGATTCTATTTTTCCAAACCGCAAAGTAAGCTATACCCATTGCTGGTGTAGTATCTCATAAATATTAAACGTAATTTCATATGCTTTATTTGTGGTAATAGTATTTATTTCAGACATGCGCCGGATGTCTCTACAGCATTTTATATTTCAAAAGACAAGCACCAATTTTTCAAATAATAACCTACGAATCAACATTCGTGCAAAATCATATTAACTACTTCCGCCAGTCCTTTAGAACTTGATATAAGAGAAGAAATTCTTTCAAGCTGCACTTTCATTAAAGCCTTTCGTTCTTCATCAAGAACAGAGTATTTTTTAAATGTTTTGCACAGCTTTGATGATACATGCGGGTTAAATTTGTCTATCTCTATTATTTTATCGGCAATCAGCTTGTAACCCATGCCTGATTTATCGTGAAAATGCTGGAGATTAGCAGCAAACACAAGATAAAGTGCATATATTTTATTTGGATTTTTTAAGTCAAATGCACTATCTTCTGATAATTTAACTACCGTATTCAAAACATCTCCGTATTTAGTAGATGCCTGTATAGAGAACCAATTGTTTATAACAAGAGCATCAGATTTCCACGTGTTGTAGTAGCTTTTCAATGATGCTTTCTTAAGTTCAGTATTTGGACCGTTATTCAGATATGCCATAGCTGCGATTGTATCGGTCATATTGATACTTGAATTGAACTGTAAATAGGCAATATCAATATATTTATCTCCGATAATACTCAGTAGACCAAGACATGTATTTTTCAAGTATCTACGCGCAATATAATTGTTTTCAGTAGAATATTCATCCTGCGATAGTTCGTTATAAATTCTAAGCAGGGGGGTTTCATTTTTAACAGCTATTTCCTTTAGAAAAATTTCTCTTGCCTCAAATGCAGAGTCAACATTAAAGTTATCCATTCTTTCAAGTAGCGTGCCGAGAGCTGGAATATTCAACATTTTAGAGCGAAGTTCAGGATCAAGATTTTCATCTGTAAGCACTGATTCAAAAGCAGAGGCAATTTCTTCAGAAATATGTACAGGTTCATTTTTCTCTATAGAATTTTTGATATTTTCTATAGTAGAGAAAGCAAGACGCTGTCCAGCCTCGTAACGGTTAAATGAATCATTATCATATTTAAAAAGAAAAATCAGTTCAACCATTGTATAGTTATAGTTTAGCACTACCGGCGCAGAGAACCTCCGGAGCAGTGAAGGAATGGGTTTTTCTTTAATATTATTTAAAACAAATACTTCAGATGGTTTGTTAATGTCAAGTACCAGCTCCGTCGTCCCTTTTTCTGTCAACGGTATCGGCTGACCATCACTGTTAAACAAAGAAAGCACAAACGGAAATGAAAAAGGCTTCTGAGCCACCTTTATATTCGCTGCTTTTTCCTGAGTAACAGTCAAATAGTACTGCATTTTATCTTTATCATACTCTGAGCTTACATTGCACACAGGTGTTCCTGCCTGTCCGTACCAGTTTTTGAACTGTGTAAAATCCCTGCCAGAAACGTCTTCCATGGCATTAATGAAATCTTCAGTAGTTACAGCCTGACCATCATAAAGCTCAAAGTATTTGTCAATCCCTTTTTCAAAAACATCTCTGCCTATAAAAGTCTGTATCATCCTGATAACTTCCTGCCCCTTTTCGTATACTGTTGATGTATAGAAATTATCGATTTCCATATAGGACTCAGGACGTATAGGATGCGCCAGAGGACCAGAATCTTCCGAAAACTGAATAGCCCTTAAGTTTGTTACACTGTCAATCCTGTAGACTGTCTCGTTGCTCATATCTGCACTGAACTCATGATCCCTGAAAACAGTAAGTCCCTCTTTTAATGTCAATTGGAACCAGTCACGGCATGTTACACGGTTCCCTGTCCAGTTATGGAAGTATTCATGTGCTATTACTGCTTCTATTCTTCTTAACTGAGCATCTGTTGCAGTTTTAGGGTTTCCCAAAGCACATGATGTATTGAAAATATTAAGTCCTTTGTTTTCCATAGCACCCATATTGAAAGAATCCACGGCAACGATTTTATAGTCATCAAGGTCACATTCAAGCCCAAATCTATCTTCATCCCATTTCATTGAATGCTTTAGCGAAATCATAGCATGGGCAACTCTATCCAGCTTACCTTTATCTACGAAAATGCTTAATTTAACATCTCTCCCGCTCATTGTAATGAATGTGTCTTCAGCAACATCAAGGTCACCAGCAACCAATGCAAAGAGGTAACATGGCTTTGGAAACGGATCTTGCCATACAACAAAATGTCTGTTATCAGACATATCACCAGACTCTATTCTATTTCCATTAGACAACAAATACGGAAATTTTTTTTTATCTGCAGTAATCTTTGTAGTATAGCATGCCATTACATCAGGGCGGTCAGCGAAATAAGTAATTTTCCTAAACCCTTCCGCCTCGTTTTGTGTACAAAGTATATTACCAGATTTATAAAGTCCTTCCAGAGATGTATTATTGTAGGGATCGATTGTTACAACAATATGAAGTGTGAATTTATCAGAAACCTTATTTATCAATAGAAGTTGTTCATCAACTGAGTACTGACCATCACTCAATACCCTGCCGTCTACTTCAATTTTCTCAAGTTTCAGGTTTACCCCCTTTAATTTCAAGGGCTTTTTTCCGTTATGATTTTTTAAAACTTTCATTGTACTGCTGACTGAAACAGTTTTAGGGTAGATATCAAACTCAAGGTCTATATCGGTAATAAGATAGTCTGGTTTACGATAGTCTTTTAAATACACTACTTTTTCAGTACTCATGCAGTCCTCCGTATTAAATTAAATATTTATCTTGACATATAAAAATTAGTTGCTTTTCTGCGACTTAAAAATCACTACCCTCAAGAATGACAGTTGAACAGGCATACTCCTGCTCGTGACTAATAGAAATATGAGTTTTTATAATTCCCATCTTCTCCGCTGTTTTTTTTGCGTTCCCGGAGATATGGCATACCGGGCTTCCATGTTTTTTGTTGCTTATCTCAATCTCTGTCCAGCTGCATTTTTCTCCTATACCTGTCCCCAAAGCCTTTGAAAATGCCTCCTTTGCAGCCCATCTTCCAGCAAAATAAACAGCGGCATTTTTTCGTTTTTCACCCTCTTTTAGTTCATTTTTAGTAAAAACTCTGAATAAAAAAGATTCTTTATGCTTTGCTAGAATCTTTCTTATTCGGTTTATTTCTACAATATCTGTTCCAATTCCGTGAATCATAATTTTCCTCGCTTAACTCAAAAACTCCACACTTCAGGAGTTCTTTACCATTTTAATCTTTTTATTTAAATAAAATAGGTTATATTTCACTGTTTATTATGTCATAGAGCTGGCTTGACTATTTTTGACAGTGCTTAGATAGATAACTCCATTTTTCATGAAAACTTTAACTGAACTTTATTATAAGCTATGATCAATAAAAAAACAAGAATTGTTATTACCGGGATTGGTCTTACCTCGCCCAACGGTAATGATCTAATTGAATTTAGGAAAGCCCTGCTTTCTGGAAAATCAGGAATAACCAATATTGAACATCGCTATATTGGAAATGTTCATGCCGGTATCTGTAATTTTGATTCACTGAAATATCAAAAACGCAAAGAACTCAGATACGGTACTAGAGCTGGTTCAATATCAATTTATTGTGCAAGCGAAGCTTTAAAGGATTCAGCCCTCGACTGGGATAAGACAGATAAATCAAAATGTGGCATTTTCCTTGGAATTACTGAACACGGCAATGTGGAAACTGAAAATGAAGTTTTTAACCTTCATCAGTTTAATGATGAAACAAGATTCTGGAACCATTACCATAACCCCAGAACTGTAGCAAATAATCCAGCAGGTGAAACTTCAATAAAACTTGGCATAACAGGTCCTCATTACACTGTTGGTGCGGCTTGCGCTGCCGGAAATGCCGGAATAATACAGGGAGTACAGCAGCTTCTTTTAAATGAAGTAGATGTTGCTTTCGCCGGCGGTGTTTCTGAATGCACCGGATCGTTTGGCATATTTGCCAGTTTTAAAAGCCAAAATGCTTTGGCTTATCACAAAAATCCCACAAAGGCAAGTAGACCATTTGATGTTGACAGAAATGGGATTGTTGTATCCGAAGGCGGCTGTATTTATATTCTAGAAAGACTGGAGAATGCCGAAAGGCGAAATGCAAAAATTTATGCAGAAATTATCGGTTATTCTATTAATTCAGATGCTTACAGCTTTGTCCTCCCTTTTCCAGAAAGACAAAAAATTTGTATGCAGCTTGCATTAAAAAAAGCAGGAATTCTCCCACGCGATATAGATTTAGTTAATACTCATGCAACGGGAACAAAATTCGGTGATATTAATGAAATTGAAGCGATTAAAAATGTTTTTACTGATTCATGTCCTTATGTTAATAACACAAAGGGGCATATAGGTCATACAATGGGAGCCGCCGGAGCACTGGAACTCGCTGGTAACATTCCTTCTTTTACAGATAATACAATCCACCCCTGTATGAATGTCAACAACATTGATCCAGCCTGTGCGCTTGATAATCTAGTAGCCAAAAATCCACGCAGTACAGAAAACATCAATATTATAATGAATAATTCATTCGGAATGCTTGGAATTAACTCCGCACTGATAGTAAAGCGATATAAACATTGACAGTAATGTAAATCTCGTGCTGTACACCTGAAATTTTCTGCTTATCAAAAATATATTTATTGAAAAAAAACCTAAGACCGTTATATATTAATAAAATTAGACATTTTGATCATATAATTATTGTGTAGCCTTTACTATAAGGCTATTCAGAGCTCAGCATATAATTTTCAGGAAAATATATTTATGTTAAAAAAAGAAATAGAAGAACTGCTTATTGAAATAATTCAGGACATCCTTCCGGACGAAGACTGTTCAAACCTTAATCCCGATGTTAGACTGAGAGAGCAACTTGGATTAGATTCAATGGATTTTCTGGATATTATCATGGAACTCAGAAAAAAATACGGCATAGAGGTACCTGAAGCTGATTATTCAAACTTAGCCACAATCAGCTCTTCTGTTAACTATCTCTCCTCCTTACTGAAAGATAAATCTAAGCTAAAAGAATGATTTTATTATGAAAATATTGACCAATTGTAAGATATTTACCGGAGAAAAAATTCTTCAAGAACATTCAGTAATTATATCTGACAGTAAGATAGATAAAATAATTCATAACTCTGAATTAAATACCTGTGACGATTGCAATATTATTAATCTTAATGGACAAAACCTTTGTCCCGGATTTATTGATTTACAGGTTAACGGCTTTGGGGGAGCGCTTCTTAACAGCGAAATATCAGAAGACTGTTTAAGTGTAATGCTAAATACTTCAATGAAATATGGCGCAACGTCTATTTCACCCACTTTAATTACTACTTCTGACGAGAATATGCTTAAAGCGATGGAGCTTGTTAAAAACCTTCCTCAGAAATTTAAATATAATATTCTCGGCCTGCATATAGAAGGACCATACATAAGCCAAGAAAAAAAAGGTGTTCATAACACAAAATTTGTAAGACCAGTATCAAACAGGATGATAAAAGCTATTGCTAAATGTGCAAACTTTGTAAATATTATTACAGTGGCTCCTGAAGTTTGTGACTCTGACTCAGTCGGGTTGTTGAATGACAGTGGAATTACTGTTTCATTGGGGCATACAAATGCCAGTTATGAACAGGCTAAGCTAGGTATTGATGCCGGTATTACAATGGCAACTCATCTCTATAATGCAATGAGCGGTTATCGGGGTAGAACCCCTGGTGCCATCGGTGCAGCTTTAAATAATGATAGCGTTTATGCAGGAATAATTGTCGATGGACATCATGTGA
>CAZGAI010000242.1:0-6338 GCA_964523175.1 uncultured Victivallales bacterium
CATGGCAAATGCCAGCACCTGGGTGTAATGAAACACCTGATACTGCCCCTTTCTCTCCACATGCGGGAATAGATGAAAGTGGTAAAGGTGATTTTTTCGGCCCACTAGTAGTTGCCGCAGTTTTTGTAGATAACGAATCCAGATTTAAGCTGTTAAAACTTGGTGTCAAAGATTCAAAACTTATCAAAAATGATAATAAAATCATTACTGTTGCAAAAAAGATTAGACTGGCAGTTAACGGTAATTTTTCAGTTGTTGCAATCGGCCCTGAAGCGTACAATAGATTATACGGAAATTTTAAAAATCTTAACAAATTATTAGCCTGGGGACATTCCAGGGCTTTGGAAAATCTACTGAATAAAGAAATAAACTGCCCTTGGGCTCTTTCTGATAAATTCGGTCATGAAAAACTTATAAAACAGGCATTATTTAATAAGGGAAAAGAGATAGAACTAAAACAGCAGACAAAAGCAGAATCTGACATAGCAGTAGCAGCCGCCTCCATACTGGCCAGGGCTGAATTTGTTACGAAAATAAAAAAACTGGGAGATGATATTGGTATTCTACTTCCTAAGGGAGCCAGTAAAGCTGTTCTTGATACAACGGTTAAGATAATAAGACAATTTGGACAGGATAAACTGAATACTCTAGCAAAAACTCATTTTAAAACTTTACAGAAAGCTCTGGACTTAGAGGCTTGAAGTCAGAAGCCTGAGGTCAGAAGTCAGAAGTCAGCTGTGCCGAGGCGAAGCTCGAAGAGCGAAGACTGGTAATCAGAAGCCAGAGAGCTTCTGATCTCCGGTATCGGACTTCCGACCTCTGCAGCTTGGCCTTTGGCATCCATCTTACATTATCGAGTATCAAGTATCAAAATCAGAACTTTTTTTTAAAATCGCCCCATAAGCTCCGTCATTTTCTTCAGAAGGTAGAAGCAGCCTGTCTTTTACAAATTCAAAGTTTTTATTATGGAAAAGAAATTTATCTAATTGGTTACTATTTTCTTCTTTTTCTATACTGCAGGTACTGTAAGCCAACACACCGCCGGTTTTAACAAGGCCGGAGGCAGATTCAATAATATTCATCTGCAGCTTTACTATTTCATTCAAATGTTTTTGGGTAAAACGCCAAACCACATCCGGACGGCGACGAATTACTCCGGTATTGGAGCACGGTACATCTGCAAAGACAATATCAAAACTATTTTTTTCAAAGGGCGGGTTCAATGCATCTGCCGCGACTATAACAATATTGTTCCTTTGAGTTCTCTTTATGTTTTCAGTAACACGTTCCAACCGCCTGACAGAACGGTCCATTGCTACAACTTCTGCATCCCGACAAAGCTCTGAAAGCATTAAGGTTTTTCCACCCGGGGCGGCACAGATATCCAATACTCTTTGAGACTTATTTTTATCGATAAGACACGGAGCCATAGCTGTAGCAGGATCCTGTATATAAATCGCACCTGAATCTATCAAATCCGTTTTTAATATCAGATCAAGCCTGTCTGTTTTATAGAATAAAAACTTACCGCACCAGGAAAGATTTTCTACTGTTGTACAATTACAATCATGTAGGATGGACATATCTACTGGCTTTAATAATCTAAATGTAAACGGAGCCTGTTTTTTTATAACATCAATAACTTTATGGACCTCTTCCATTGAAAAAGATTTATTCCATCTCTTCAACAATAGGTCCGGAACATTGTTTTTTACATAATCTGGAGCATTAAGCCCTGCTTTATCAAATGCACCTCTTATTGCATTTCTAAGAACCGCATTAACAAACCCCCCAGTTTTTCTGTTTCTTAACTTACGAACATGATTAACAGCTACATCAACTGCTACTTCTTTTGCCACACCATCCTGAAAAAATATCTGTACCAATGCAACTGAAATAATTTTTCTCACTACCGGTTCTATTTTTCTATTTACCAAAGAGTCAATCACATAGTCTATATAAGCTTTATTTCTGAAATAAGTAAAAAGAATAGAACTAACCTTACTGCGATACTCCTTTTCTTTACCCCTAGAAACATCATCCAGTATTTCATCCAGGTTCATTCCTTTATCCCAGGCCCCAAGCCCCTTTACTGCTGTAGTTAGTACTTTTTCTGCAATCATTTGTTTTTATCTTCTTTTTTATTTATTACTGCAAATTACAAGGGAAATTCAGCAACAAATTTTGTAACTGAGAGCTCGCAATAAAGAAAGGTCTGCATATATTATAAAAAAACTTTTTTAAGTTTTTATTTTCATAGCAATATGCAAAATTGTTTATTAATTATACCGTAAACGGTAGAGTATTATCGCTTTGCCGCATTTAAGCTAAAATCGCAAGCTAAAAGTTAAGATCTTTACCGACGAAAGTATATTTAGCTGAATTAAGTCTAAATAGCAAATTATACATAATATACCTTCATCTGGCTAACATTATCAATTAATATTTATTTTTAAAGCAACAAAGGGAAAGATATGATCACGATTAAAGTAATATTTCTGGCAGTACTGCAGGGTATAACAGAATTTCTACCTATCAGCTCCTCCGGGCATTTGGCAGTTTGTCAAAATATACTTGGAATAAAAGACGAATCATCAGTGCTTCTTGCGGTCATTCTTCACGCGGGAACCCTGCTGGCAATTATTATTTATTATTTTAAAGTATTGATAGGTCTGCTGAACAAAAAAAATCATAGAATAATCCTATTGATTATTATCGGCACAATCCCTGCCGGCATATTTGGAATTTTAATCAAGAAAGCCGGTTTTGTAGATGCAATCTTCTCAAATATGCTTATTCCCGGTATCGGTCTGCTAATTACCGCTTCACTTTTAAAGTGGGGTATGAACAGAAATGAAGGAACTAATGAAATAAAGGATTTATCGTTCATCCAGGCTCTGACCGTCGGCTTATTCCAGGCCTTTGCTATATTTCCGGGAATATCAAGATCGGGAAGCACAATCGTCGGTTCAGTATCGCAAAAACTGAAAAGAAGTGAAGCAGCAACATTCTCATTTCTGCTTGCAATTCCCGCAATTGGCGGAGCCGCGCTGATAGAAATACTCTCCTATATAAAAAATCCGCATTCGATTGGCGAACAGTTTCCAGGCCTTACGTTAATTATCGGTTTTATCATATCTGCCGTTGTCGGTTTTTTTGCCCTCAAGATACTTTTACGTTCTCTGAAAAAAGGCAGCCTTAACGTCTATGCTTATTACTGCTTTGCTCTCGGCACCATCATTATTATCTGGCAAATTGTTGAATATTTCAGATTTTAGATTTATGATTTCAGATTGAATTCCCCTAATAGTAATTGTTGTGAGCTTCTTGAAATAAAGTTTTCGATGCTCGCTCGATACTGAATCTGTCCACCTTAGCTTTAGCAACAGCGGATACTCGCTTACCCAATAAAACTTCAATATGTGAAACGAGTTTTATCAAGATACACTATCGGATATAGGGTATCCAACAACCTTTTTTCTATTTATTTCTATTTTCCGCTTTGAAAGAATCAGTAAATAGTATATTTTATAAATTCTGACGAAATAAGTCTTATGGCGGTTGTAGCTCAGTTGGTTAGAGCGTCTGGTTGTGGTCCAGAAAGTCGCGGGTTCGAATCCCGTCTACCGCCCCACCTCTTTTAGCCTCAAAATCAGCTAAAATCATAGCAAATCATACGAAAATTAAATCCTCCAATAAGGTGCTAATAAGGTACTAAAACCCTCGAATAAGGTACCAATAAGGTACTAGGCAATTAGCCCCAAACTTTTTTTCTTTTTTTTAATATTGTGGTATTCTGCCTATTTTTTCGGAATATCACATTTTTTTTAAAAAAAATAGTAAAATAAAAAAAGCAGGATAACTTATAAAAAAAAGATAAGGTACCAATAGATTACCACCTTCTGGCTACTAACCAGTAGGTTATTGTGCCTATAAAATAAATATTAGCACCTTATCAGCACCCTATTTGAAGTTTTAACAGAAATATACTATAATATATGATTAGATAGGATTTACTATTTTTAAAAAGAAGGCAATAGACGATGCCAAGAAAAAAAGAAGCAAAAAGACGACGTAAGGGTATTGGTAGCATTTTTGCTATCAATGGAAATTATTACTACAAATACAGCGGTAAAAAAATAGCATTAGGAACAAAAAGCAAAGATGAAGCCGAAAAGATTGTAGAAGAAAAATATTTGCCAAACCTTGATGCTCAGAAAAAAACCGAGCTTTTATTTCATATCGGAGAACAGAAAAAATTAATTAATCAAAAGAAGCTCCCTCTTAAAGATGTTTTCAAAGAATATCTAGATAGCCCAAAAAGAAAAGACAACGTCCCTAAAACCCTAAGAGAAAAAGAATCTCGCTGGAATAAGTTTGTATCCACTTTAAGCCCCTTTACAAAATACTTTTCAGAAATAACGGAAAAAGACGTTGAGGATTTTTTCAAACAGCTTAAAAAAAATGAAGGAAAAAGACCCAGAACTCTTAACGTCTATATTGAACAGGTAGGCCATATATTCAAGGTATTACTTAAAAATGAGGACAACCCGTTTAAGAACATTGAAAAGGTGGATGCGGAGGTTGAGAGCAAAAAAGAGTTTTCCGATCATCAGCTTATAGCAATATTTTCAGCTTTTGACATCATACAGAGCAAACAGTTACCATTAATTGAATCAGAGAGGGCTTTAAGCTTAAAAGTTAAACCGCCTTTATATTTAATGCACAAAGAAGAAACAGAAGTCCTTTTCCACATGGCAAACTGGACAGGACAGCGTTTAAAGGATTGTGCTTTAATGGAGTGGGAACATGTTTACTTTAACAAGAACAAGATAGGCGTACTGCCCTATAAAACGAAGTCTAAGAAGCCTATACGGTTTAATATACCAATACACCCTATTTTAGAAAAACAGCTTACAAAGGCTACACAGTGGAAGAAAGACGGCTTTGTACTGCCGAAGATAGCAGAGCGATACGGGAGAAATCCAACTGGTGTAAACGACGACTGCATGAAGGTGTTAATATACGCAGGCTTAGAGGTAAATATTAAAAAAGAAGGTAGAGAAAGGGCTACAAACATATACGGTTTCCATAGCTTTAAACACAGCTTTGTTTCTTATTTGATAAATGCAGGTGAAAGCTACGCTATTATTGAGGCTCTTGTAGGAACAGGCTCACCTATCTTAAAACGACATTATACACACATACAGGATAAAACGCTTGAAAAAGCAATAGGCAGATTACCGAAGTCAATTAAAAAAATAACGGACTACCCCGAAAGTGAAATAATAGAAGTGAAAGATAAAATACAGGAAACCAGAGATAGGATAATCCAAGCCGTCAACAGCATTGAAGATATTGAGGCTTTGGAAATTATTTTTAATGCTATTATCAAAAAAGAAAAAACTATCTGACTGCTCTTTCTCTTGAAGAAAAGTACAGGACTGCAATTAATACAAACTGAGCAGATAAAACAAAACCCAGCTGGTACAAATCTTTAACCAGTATAGCTGATATTAACCATGTTATTATTGCCCCACTTAGATAAGAACTAAAGCCTATATGCCCTCCACATGTTCCTGCGTGTTTCGGATGCTTTAAAATAGCACTTCCCATTAAGTTAGAATATAACGGAGTTACAGCAAAGAAAAGAAAAGCACTAGGTATTAAGACCGCATAAAAATTAAGTATTTGTAGGTGAGCCATAATTAATGTTGATGTGCTACTCAAAAGGAATATAGCTAGAAAAATATATGTAGATGTCTTAACTTTAAACTTCCTCAAAAAGAAAATATTAGTAATACACCCCAAAGTTGCAGTTGTTCCAGTTATAGCTAGAGCGTTACCGATTGTTACAGAATTACAGCTTAGCCTAACAAATAGCTGTGAGCCTAAAATCTGGAATATAGGGAACGAAGCCCCTACAATAGACAAGGCACAAAGAACAGCTAAGTAACGATAATCTAAAAGCATTTTAATATATTTTTTAACTGTTAAATCGTTTTTATTTTCTTTCGGGCTGTTTGTTTCTTCAAGAAAAAACATAATTCCCAATATAAGAATCAAGGTGCATGCTGACATAAAAATAAATATTGCCCTCCACCCCAGTAGATATGCAATATAACCGCCAATAAATGGAAAGACTAAAGCCGAGAAGGAAAAGGCAGTTTCTGAAAAACTCATCATCCCGAAAAAGAGTTTTTCCTTTTTAGCGTATATGTCTTTAATAATAGCTGTTCCGATAGAGGCATCACAGCCGATACCCAGCCCCTGAATAATTCTGCAAAAAACAAACTGCTCTATTGTTTGAGCAAAAGCACAAAGTATACCGCCAATAA
>CAZGAI010000243.1:0-6321 GCA_964523175.1 uncultured Victivallales bacterium
TGAAAAAGGATATTTGCCATATCCAAGTCCGGAATTACTATCGCTCCAGTCACCAGCATCCTGTCCTTTTTTGATTGATATTGGTTTTGCAGTAAAAACCTGTTTAAATACAAGGTTTAGGTTTCTGCATATAGGTGTAAAGGTTTCAGTACCGTCTTTAAATACATCTCTTCCGCCAATGTAGTAGTAATCCAGCAGTAAAGGAAGAAGGAGGAAGTTTTGATCAATCATATTATAATTATTTATAATATTTAAATAATCTTTTTTATTGTATGTGCTGTTATTGGAATCAGTGAGTTGGTCGATAATAGCCTGATCACCGATATCCTCTTCATGTGCTATCTCACCATTTTTATTTATACGCGCTGCTGCCGCCTTGATTCCGGCCTCTACTGCGTCCGGTGTCAGGATTGGTATCAGCATTCTGAGAGAAAGAAGGGAGTCTCTGCCGAAATAAGTTAAAAATCTCCACGAACCGGCCAGATATTTTTCACGATATGTTAGAAATCGAAGTCCGTTTAATTGTTGTTTTATATGTGATTTCTTTGTCTTTGATACTGTTGCCAAAGCTTTTTTGTTAAGGAGTTCTTTTAAAGAAAAGGGAGTTAAAGGCTTAAAAGAAGAAGAGTAAGAAATAGAAACTTTGCCGGGAGGAAGTTTGATTGATGATTTAAAAGCGTTTGAGTTATATCTTTTTGCTACATATATCTTCCCATTTTCTGATTTAATTTCCAGTTTATACCAGTTTTTTGTGTCAAGTGCCGTTAATTGAAGAGTTATCTCTTTATCACTATGAGATTTAACCCATGTAGGAGTTAACCATTTTTTGGCAACCTCATATTTCTCAGGATTATCTTTAAGCTTATCAATATTTTTTCTGATATTATCTAAAGTCTTATTAAGGGCATGACCTTCTGTATGATCTCTTATTACTCTAAGTGAACCTAAGATAGACAAATCAATAATATGCGGAGCAGGGCTGGTTATACTTATAGTAACACTCTCTCTGCCGTTAATAGTAGGTTTGCCTATGAGCTTAGGAGCTTCTTTTCCCCTAAAAAAAAGTGCACATCCTGAGTTTCCTGCAGGGCTGGCTATTACACATCTTGATTTAGGGGTTTTACTTAGGATAATATGAAATGCACCGTTTGCTGATTGAACAAAGTAATTTTTATCTGTGCCCACATCTACACTGAAATCAAGATTATCAGCAAACAATGCTTGAAAAGATGATATTATAACTATGAATGTTAATAAGAAATTGAATTTTCTAATTTTCATTACTCTTTTCTTCCAGCGGAGCTATATAGGAAGCTCCCTTAAGGTCAGCAATAATTTTCTTGTATTTATATAATTCCCTATCCTTGATTATAAGGTATGCAAAAAATTGAGTGATAATTCCTCCTGCAAAGCATGTTGCTGCCATGACAAGAGCCATTCCGGATATTCCCATCTTCTGCTGCATCCATGGCAGCAGGACTATTCCTACAGTTGCACCGAGTTTTGCAAAGGCAGCGGAAAATCCGTGCCCTGTTGCACGGAGTTCAGTTGGATATACTCTGGCTGGAATCATAAAGGTCATTGGGTTAGGACCGGCGTTAACGCAAAGATAAAACAGTACGAAACCAAGAATGATTAAAGGAGTATAAAGGGAAGTATGAAGGAGGTACGTTGAGGACATCAGAAGCAGCATACCAATTCCCATACCGTAAAAACCAAATGAAGAAAGTTTAATCATGCCTCTTTTTTTAATTAATATTATTGCGATGACAATACCTAAAATAAGAAATAGATCAACAAATAATGCGCTTTTGATCGAATGAAGGTCTTCTTCAATAAAATTATGAGCATTATATTTAAAGAGTTTGGACAGGATTATTGGAGTAAAAATACCTATGCCATAAAAAGCAATGTCCATTAGGAACCATGGTACTGCTGATAGAACCGTAAGTTTTAAAAATTTTGGTTTAAATATGTCAGTGTATTTGGTTTTTATTTCCTCTCTTTTCTCCAGTTTGATTTTTTCATCCGAGAGAATTGATAAATTTTCAGCTGCTTTTTTAGACTTACCTTTAGTAGCCAGCCATTTGGCGCTTTCCGGCATGCCCAGCCTGAAGAAAAATAGAATTGCAGCAAAGACAGCAGGGATACCAAGCATAATTCTCCATGTCCAGATATGCGGTATAAATTGGAGAAGTATAACTCCCATTAATGCACCGGCAACAGCTCCGATAGCCTGAAATGAAAAGTTACCAACCTGCATTCTTTTTCTATTTTTCTTAGGAATCAGCTCTGCAATATATGATGAATTAACCGGATATTCTCCACCAATTCCAATTCCGGCAATAAATCTGAATACTATAAGTGACCATACAGACCAGGCAAGACCGCATAGAATGGAAAAAACAATAAATATTAGCATATTTAGAAGGAGAATAAATTTTCGTCCCAAAGTATCGGTAAGACGTCCGAAGACTGCCGCGCCAATAATAGCTCCGATCGGTGCAGCGGCAGCAAGCAGTCCTATCATAAATGGATCAGTCTGCAGCCAGGTAAACTGGTGTAAAAGTAGAGGCATTGCTACCCCGATAATGAACAGATCAAACCCGTCAAGAGCAAATCCTCCACCGGTAATAAGCCATAAACCCCAGTGTTTCAGTGTCATTTCATGTTCATTGATTGCCTGAGAGACAGGAATTCGAGGACTTTTTGATTTACGAACTTTTGCTAATGTTTTAGTGATCATAATATCCTTTCTTGATTTCAAACTAGTAGTTTATAAATAACGTATTTTAAGTTGGTGTATCTGATGTAGAACATGATTTAGCCAGTCCTCAATTTCAATAAAATTTCAATAAAAATTGAATTCAGTAATATATCCTTTCTGAAACTGCATTATATTATTTACTTATGATAAAACTTTTTTGCTCCTAGTCTTTAATTAATAAAGCTTTACCTGTTATTGGAAGTAAAGTTATATTTAATATGCCTTTGGAACTGATTGTTGCAACAGCTTGGTCATTGTTAAGAATATCTATAATCGGCTTATTGTTAAATTGAGAAATGTCAACTCCTTGTACTTTACTCAAATCAATTGTTATTTTTTCAGTTTTATCTCCAAAATTTAAGGCTGTAACCTGATAACCTTTGTTATTAGGAAGTTTGTTAATTATAATTGTGACAGCGGGATTGCCTGTTTCCGGTACATCAAGCATTTCCGATAAAGGTATTTGATATTTCTCTCTCACATCTAAAATATGCTTTAGAGTACTGGCATATGAATTGGGATCTTTCAACTGTTCAGTAATTGGGCCGAACAGAGCTTTTGCTTTTGTTATACCTTCAGCTGATGCTTTTGCATTTTTATCGAAACCGGCGAGATCATATGATCCTCGGTTGAGCCAGCGGTAATCTCCCTGTTTTAGCTCTTTCTGAATACTCTTATCATTTACAGATAATGGTAATGACCCAACAATATCCCAACCGGTAATCATTATAATCCCTGGCTGCATTGCACAGTACATAGAAGCCAGAATCAATCCGTCTTTGATCTTTTCTTTTTCGCCTTTGGATATATTATTCAAATTATTAATTCCAAACCTGGAAGCAAGTAATCCACAGTATGTTGAGCACATACTGGATTTGGTGCCTCGAATATATGGCTTGGCATTTTTCATATCCTCTAGAAGTTGATTGCTAATTTCAGCTCCAGTTAAGGACTCAGAGCCATATTTAAATTTTTTATTTATTTCATCTTTGCCGTCAAGTACACTGTAGCCAAAACTATCATGAGTCTGCAGGCAGTGGATAAGTGAAACCGGTGATATTTCAGCTTTCAACATTTGTTGCAGTTTAAGGTTAAGGAATCGTGCATCACCGGAAAAAACTGCATGTATTAATCCTGTACGGGTTATAAAATCAATTGTCATGTCAGGACCAAGCTTCATTGCTTCTTTCATTATCGGAAGAGGTTGTCCTACTTCCTGGAAAGTCCATCCACCCATTTTTCTTGCGAACATAGCAATATAGTTGCTTGCTTCAATTGACAGGGGGGTTGCATCTGACCAGGCGACTTTTGAATCTTTTTTAGGTTCAATTCCTAGATAGGCATTAGCATCAAGACGAACAATTTTATTTCCCAGCTCTATAAAATTATTAATTATAACACCTGCAATAATTCTTTGAGCGGCAAATGATGGATCAAGCCAGTTCATTGTTGCCTGTCCCGGGCGGTAGTAATGTAGATATACCCAACGTCTTATTTTGCCGTCAACTCCTTTTGTCGGAGCTGTTGCGTCCCATCCCGTAACTTTATCTTCCATGCCAGTTGGCTTAAATCTAACATTTTGAAGTCTGCCCGGTATATAGCCTTTTTTATGTAGTTTTTCTACTGTTTCTTTGTTTACGTAGACACTGTCCCATTGATTTGGAACATCAGGTAAAAGACTCCAGTCTTCTTTGTCTATTTCCACCATTGAATAAATACCTGGATAATCACCGTAATTTAATTCAGCCAATCTAAAATCTGCACCTAGGCCGGTATGCCCGGGAATAATACTCCCAACAACAATACCTCCAAATTTTTTTGCTGTTTCTACAAACTTCTTATATTCAGCGTCAGTCCCGAATTGTGATGCAACCTTAAACATAATCGGATCATAACCGCCATCAACTGATGGAGTATATTGCTTGTCAACAATACCACCGGAAGTCATCATAGGGTTTGTATGTATTGCTTTTATTCCGATACTCCTTAAGGCTTTCCATAGATCCTCTTCAGCCAAAAGCTGCAACGTACTCTGTCCTTTTCGACCGATCATAGATATTGGATAAATGTCAAGCCATACTGATGCTCGCTTTACTACTTTTTTGGGTTGAGGTAGGAAATACTCATGTCTCCACTGAATTCCTTTGCCTGAAACCTCTTTAGAAAGTTTTTCAGTTGCCTGATAAAGCATTGATTGTTTGAGCAGCCAGTCAATATATTCCGGACTGCAATAAGTATTAGTCTGCAGTGTTGATGAATTGACTGAGTTTGAACCCGATGGGGTAGTTGCTTTTTCGAATGAATATATATTGACTGTGATAAGCAGTAAAAGAATAATTATTGCAAAATGTATAAGTTTTCTTTTCATAACTTTATTTTTCTCCTCAATATTTAGTGTTGATTTAGTCAATATGACAAGCTTTGTGGTGATTGTGACTTATAAATATTATAGGGTATTGATAAAATAATTTCATTCTTTTTGCATAAAGAATACCTATTTTTTTATGTATGATATGAAATTAAATTAATCTATTATATATTAAACGCTTATAGAGTACCTTTGGACCTGAAAATCGAGTTATACTTTCGTCGGTAAAGATCTTAACTTTTAGCTTGCTATTTTAGCTTTAAATGCGGCAAAGCGAAGCGATAATACTCTACCGTTTACGGTATAGCTTTAATTGAGCTTTTATGAAACATTCTTTTTTGACAAAATTGTTAATATGTATCCTCTTTATCTTTATTCTTGCGGTGCTCGTTGCTGGTATAATGACAACAAATTGTTTTTCTGTATTTGAACTTTTTCATAATAGAGAATTCATTGATGCTGTTTGGTTTAGTTTAAAAACTTCGTTGATAGCTACTTTTTTATCTTTTGTAATTGGAGTACCTTCAGGTTTTTTTTTAGCAAGAAACAGAGGTTTTTTCCCTGGTTTGCTTGATGCTGTTTTCGATATTCCTGTGGTTGTTCCGCCTTTAGTCGTCGGTGTGTTTCTGCTGACTTTTTTCAATGTTCCAATCATAAAACAATTATATCCGTTTATTTTCACAACAGCTGGTGCAGTGACGGCTCAGTTTTTTGTAGCAGTCCCGTTGACAATAAAATCCTCTAAAAGTGCTTTTGAACTTGTTCCGCCTGTATATGAAATGGTTGCTATGACTTTGGGAAGCAGCCCCTTTAAATCATTTTATGATACTACCTTTAAAATAGCTTTTCCCGGAATACTTTCCGGTTTGATTCTTACCTGGTTGAGATGTATGGGGGAATTTGGTGCCACACTAATGGTGGGGGGCGGAATACCCTTTAGAACTGAGAATATCCCTATCAATATTTATTTAAATATGACCGGAGGAGATTTTAGCGCAGGTATAGCTGCAAGCGTTGTGTCTATTGCTATTGCTTTTTTATGCATTATATTTGTTAA
The DNA here is from genome assembly GCA_964523175.1 of uncultured Victivallales bacterium. Lineage (GTDB taxonomy): Bacteria > Verrucomicrobiota > Lentisphaeria > Victivallales > GWF2-38-69. Next base: position 6,193 of record CAZGAI010000243.1, read on the forward strand.
AACTATTTTTTATATAATAGAGTAAGCTTAACTTGACATTATGGAGAAAATCATGACTAAAGACAGCCTGAAAAAACAGATAATTGAAAATGCTGAAAAAATTGATGGTCAAATGAAATTAACCTGTCC